>JBHELU010000029.1:0-4882 GCA_046262955.1 Actinomycetota bacterium
GCCCTGGGTAGTGCTGTCGCTCTTGTTCGCCGCGTTCTATGCCCGAATGGTTAGAGGGAACCTGCTCGAAACCATGGGCGAGGACTACATCAGGACCGCGCGCGCCAAGGGGTTGCCCGAGCGCACCGTAGTAGGCAAGCACGGGCTTAGATCGAGCCTGACGCCGGTGGTCACGATGTTCGGCATGGACTTCGGTCTGCTCCTCGGAGGGGCAATCATCACCGAGTCGGTCTTCAACCTGCCGGGCCTCGGTCAGTACGTGGTGACCGCCGTTCGACAGGGCGACTTGCCGACGGTGCTGTCCGTGACCGTCGTGGCGGCCTTCGCTGTGACGTTCATGAACCTGATCGTCGACATCGTCTACGCGTATCTGGACCCAAGGGTCCGATACTCGTAGGCAGTTCGCGCTTTCTCTGGGATACTTGCCGACGTGCCAGAAATCCTGCTCGAGGTCAAGAACCTAAAGGTCCAGTTCCCCACGCCGGACGGCATCGTGAAAGCGGTCGACGGCGTGTCCTTCACCGTCGAGCGAGGTAAGACGCTCGGCGTCGTGGGCGAGTCCGGCTCCGGTAAGAGCGTCAGCTTCCTTACCATCATGGGCCTCTACAACAAGAAGAACGCTCACGTTGAAGGCGAGATCATCTTCGAAGGCCGCAACATCGTCGACCTTCCCGATGAAGAGATCAGGAAGATCCGCGGCGACGCCATGGCGATGATCTTCCAGGACCCGATGACGTCCCTACACCCCATGTATCGGGTTGGCGATCAGATCGTTGAGGCGATCCGGGCCCACCGAGACGTCTCCAAAACCGAGGCGTGGACGCAGGCCGTCGACATGCTCGGAAAGGTCGGTATCCCCAAGCCGGAGCAGCGTGCAAAGGGGTATCCACACGAGTACTCCGGAGGTATGCGGCAGCGCGTCATGATCGCGATGGCGATGTCCTTGAACCCTGACCTCTTGATCGCCGACGAGCCAACCACGGCTCTGGACGTCACCGTCCAGGCACAGATCATCGATCTGATGGAGCGGCTGAAAGAGGAATTCAACTGCGGCGTCGTCTTGATCACGCACGACCTTGGCGTGATCGCAGATGTCGCTCAAGACGTGATGGTCATGTACGCCGGCCGGCAAGCCGAGATGGGTGCACGGGATCAGATCTTCAAGCAGCCCCTACATCCGTACACGTGGGGAATGCTCGAATCACTCCCACTCGTCGACCAACGTGTCGAACGTCTGATCCCGATCGAGGGCTCGCCTCCGTCGCTTATCAATGTGCCGCCCGGGTGCGCATTCCACCCACGCTGCCCCCATCGGTTCGAGCCTTGTAACAAGGACATACCAGAGTTCAAAGATCGCGGAGGTGGTCATCCCGAGGCTTGCCACCTCACTATCGAGGAGAAGCGCGCGCTGTGGACTCAGCGGCAGCAGCAACGAACGACGGCGGCGGTGGTATGAGCCAAGCCGAAGCTCCCGCGCGGCCCACGGCGGTTCCGAACAAAACGGGCGATCCACTTGTTCGCGTCGAGAACCTCACCAAACGGTTCCCGATCACGCAAGGGATCATCTTTCAAAAGGAAGTTGCTGCAGTTCACGCGGTCGAAGACGTCTCTTTCGAGATCTATCCCGGCGAGACACTCGGTCTGGTGGGTGAGTCTGGTTGCGGAAAGTCCACCACAGCCCGGTTGATCGTGAAGCTGCTTGAGTCGACCTCGGGCAAGATTTTTTTTGAAGGCCAAGAGATCACGAAGTTCTCACCGCGGCAGATGCGCCCGCTACGACGCGAGATGCAGATGGTCTTCCAGGACCCCTATGCATCGCTGAACCCGAGGCAAACTGTCGGCCAGATTATCGGTGCTCCCTTCCGTGTTCACAAGACAGAAGGGGACACCAAGAAGAAGGTCCAGGAGATCATGGATCGCGTCGGGCTCAACCCCGAGCACTACAACCGGTACCCGCACGAGTTCTCCGGAGGACAACGTCAGCGCATCGGCGTTGCACGTTCTGTAGCGCTGCGGCCGAAGCTCATCGTTTGCGACGAGCCCGTTTCGGCGCTGGACGTTTCGATCCAAGCCCAGATCCTGAACCTTTTGAAGGACCTTCAGGACGAGTACAAGCTGACCTACGTTTTCATCTCGCACGACCTCGGTGTCGTGCGCCATGTGTCCGATCGGATCGCGGTCATGTATCTGGGTCACATTATGGAAACGACGGATGCGGACACGCTGTATCACAGCCCCCGGCACCCCTACACCGCCGCTCTGCTGTCGGCGGTGCCCAAGGGTCACGCCGGTTCCACCACTACTGATCGGATCGTCCTCCAGGGAGACGTGCCGTCACCTATCGACCCACCGTCCGGTTGCGTGTTCCATCCTCGGTGCCCGAAGGCTCGGATGGTCACAGGGAACCCCGACGAGGTTCCCGAGAACTGCCGGACGGAATTTCCGCCTTTGGGTGAGGTCGAGAAAGAGCACTACGCAGCGTGTTGGTATCCCGTCGAGAAAGGCGGCGCGCTAGAGCAGGCGGCTCACGCCTGATCGAGCGGTCCCAAAGAATCTTCTGACCTCGTGACGTTCTCTATCGTCGCGTGCGACCTGTCTTGCGACCCTCCCGAATGGGGCGTTGCGGTCGCCTCGAAGTTCCTTGCGGTGGGTGCCGTCGTCCCTTGTGTATCTGCGGGAGTTGGCGCGATCGCTACCCAGGCTTACGCAAACACGACGTATGGTCCCGAGGGACTCAAGATGCTCGAGATCGGTGCTGACGCAGCAGCGGTCACGACGGACCTGACTGCTGCAGACGAGCAGCGGGACCAAAGGCAGCTGGGAGTGGTCGATGGCTACGGGCGCCCGTCTACGTTCACGGGAGCGGAGTGTCCCGACTGGGCCGGGGGCCGAACCGGTGACGGGTATTGCTGTCAGGGAAACATCCTTGTGGGTCCCGAAGTCGTCGACGCGATGTCCGCCGCATTCGAAGCAACTTCAGGAGACCTGGCCGTCAGGCTGCTGGCCGCGCTTACCGCGGGAGACGATGCCGGTGGCGATCGCAGAGGGCGCCAAAGTGCAGCGGTGATCGTGGCCGGCAAAGAAGCCGGCTATCTAGGTGGCTCGGATGTTCGAGTTGATCTTCGCGTCGACGATCACGAGTCTCCGGTCACCGAGCTCGCTCGTTTACTGGAGGTGCATCGTTTCTATTTCCCGCGCAAGTCCGATTTGGACTTCATCACCATCGACGATCCGCTGTCGTTGGAATTGCGAGCCCTCTTACGAAGTGCCGGCTACGACGCGGGCGAAGGAACCGTTTACGACCAAGCGTTGAGCCGCGCACTGATGGACTACATGGGCACAGAGAACCTCGAAGAGCGGTGGAGTGACAGAGCCGAGATCGAACGCGGTGTGCTGGATTACTTGAGAGCTACCCCGTCTCTAGATCGATAGCGTCCAGGGCGGCCATAGCTTCCGAATAGACCTGCTTGAGAGGAAGACCGGTCGCCCGAGCGGCCTCACGAGCGTCGTCGTGCTCGACCGCAACGGTCACGACGTCCCCGCTCTTGATGCCGAGTTTCACGCGCACCGGCCGGTCTTCGACCCAGACCTCGACCCAGCGACGATCGATCTCGTCTTTAGCGAGAGGGATGAGCCGGATCCCAAGCGTGGTGGTCTCGCGGTACAGGATCTCCATGATGTGCCACTTGTGGGTGGGCTCGCATAGTGCCGCGATCGTGATCGCCGGCCGTCCCTTCTTCATCACGATCGGGGTGGCCCATGCATCTTGAGCCCCGGCTTCGAGTAGTGAATCGATCACGTACGGGATGAGCTCCGGAGTCATGTCGTCAAGGTTGGCTTCTACGATCAGCGCGTTGGGCTGATCGGAACGGGCCTCCAGCTCCGCACCCAGAACCACGCGAAGGACATTCGGCAGCTCGAGGTCGTGCGATCCGGCGCCGTAGCCGGAGCCTTCGATCCGCAACGGGGGCATGGGCCCGAACTCGGAAGCGAAGGTCTGCAAGAGCGCGGCCCCCGTGGGCGTGATGGTCTCGAGCGTTCCACGTTCGAATAGTGGAGCACCTTGGAGAATCTCGACGACGGCCGGAGCGGGAACCGGAAGGGGGCCGTGGCGCGACTCGACCGTTCCGTGTCCGGTAGGTATCGGTGAACAGACGACGCGATCGACATCGAGACCTTCGAGGGCAGCGCAAGATCCCACGATGTCCACCAGCGCATCGACGGCACCGACTTCATGGAAGTGGACATCGTCGATGTCGGTGCTGTGGATCTTCGCCTCGGCTTTGGCGAGGAGCTCGAAGACTTCTATCGCTCGTTCGCGCACCCCGTCGTCGAGATCCGAGCCCTCGAGGAGCCCTCTCACGTCGTTATAAGAGCGAGCATCGGTATCTTCGGGAGCGGTCACTTTCGCCTTCAGGGCACGCACGCCGTTCTTGGACACCGTCTCGAAATCGAGCGACGCGTCGATCGCCAACGCCGAGATCGCTTCCGCTACCTCGGCCCTCGGCGCTCCGCAATCCACGAGTGCCGCAAGCACCATGTCCCCGGCGGCCCCGCCGATGCAGTCGAAGTAGCAAACGGTCATGGCTGAGCCTGCGCCAGGATGCGAGCGGCGAACGCTCCCGCGCCAAACCCGTTGTCGATGTTGGTCACCGCGATGCCGGGTGCGCACGAATTGAGCATCGTTAGAAGCGCGGCCAGGCCCGAGAACGACGCGCCGTAACCAACCGAGGTGGGGACCGCAACGATCGGAGCCGCGACCAGGCCGCCGACCAGACTGGGTAGGGCCCCGTCCATCCCCGCGACCACGACGATGACTGATGCATTCGCGAGGCGAGTCTGTTCGGCAAGAACGCGATGCGGGCCGGCGACGCCGACATCG
>JBHELU010000030.1:0-2737 GCA_046262955.1 Actinomycetota bacterium
CATCTGGGTAGCCAGGCGATCCGACATCCACTCATTCGAAGACGAGAGCCTCCTCGAGATCGCATCCGACAAGTCGTACCGGTTCGCCGAGGCTTACCGCGGTGGCGTCGAAAAGCGGGAGCGAGCGCGCAAGCGAGCAGAAGAGATCGCGCACGCATGAGCGCCGCGCTCGTAACTCTGGTTCTGGCGCTCGCGGACGACGAGCTCGTGCTGGGGCACCGGCACTCAGAATGGACAGGGTACGCACCGCACATCGAAGAAGATGTTGCGTTCTCTTCGATCGCGCAGGACGAGATCGGTCACGCGAGCGCTCTTTACCGGCTGGTCGGTGACATCACGGGTGACGATCCTGACGCTCTGGCACTGGGCCGCGAGCGGAACGAATACCGGAACGCCAACCTCTGCGAACGACCAAACAAGGACTGGGCGTACACGCTCGTCCGGTACTGGCTCTACGACCACGCGGATGCCGTCCGGCTCGAGTCTCTGGAAGACTCATCGAACGCAGACCTTGGGGCGTTGATTCGCAAGATCCGGCGCGAAGAGCGCTATCACTTGATCCATGCCGACACGTGGGTGAAGCGCGTCGCACACGGGCCCGTCGAAGGCCGATCGAAGCTGATCGAAGCCATGGCTGAATCGTTCGCCGAGATCGGCGGGCTCTTCGAAGAGATAGAGGGCGAAGACAAGGCCGTCTACGCAGGCGAATTGCCCATCCCTAATACGGAGCTCCACAAGACTTTCGTCGAGCGAGCCGCTACTGCCCTGGATGAGCTCGGGCTTCCAACGGAGATCCACACACGAGCAGACCAGCAAGCAGAGTTCGTAGCGTCGTCGTCGGGAGACTTGATCGCCGGGCGTGAAACGGCGCCCGACAGCTCCTCGGAGCCCTCTCGTGGTTTGGGCGGTCGTTCTGGGAAGCACACCGAGGACTTCGATGGATTGTGGGAGACCATGACCGGTCAATACCGCGCGCATCCCGGAGCGCGCTGGTGAACGTCGCGACCGTCGAAGCGGCGATCTGGGACGCGCTGGACTCGGTCCCCGACCCCGAGATCCCGGCGGTGTCCATCACGGACATGGGGATGATCTCGGCGATCGAGGTAGATAACGAGAACGTCACGGTGACCGTGCTTCCCACCTTTACCGGATGCCCGGCGATACCGGTGATCGAGAAAGACGTCGCAGCCGCGGTGGCAGCGGTCCCCGGTGTTGGTGAAGTAGCGGTTCGATTCTCGTTCGAGCCGCCGTGGTCGACCGAGCGCATCACTCCTCAGGGACGAAAGAAACTGCAGGAGTTCGGGATAGCACCGCCGACAGGAACGGGTCCCGTTCTGATCTCGACTATCGGGCTTCCAAGAGTAGCGAATTGCCCGTTCTGCGGAAGCTCACACACGCATAACGAGAACCCGTTCGGCCCCACTCCATGCCGTGCCCTTTATTACTGCGACGATTGCCACAACCCGTTCGAGCTGTTCAAACCCGTCTGAGCTTCTACTTTAACCAGCCTGACGAACGCGTTCACGACGCGAGGGTCGAATTGACGTCCCGACGATTCGTTTAAACGACGCAGCGCCTCTTCCTGGGACAACCGCTTGCGGTAAGGGCGATCCGTAGTCATCGCGTGGAACGCGTCGCATACCAAGATGATGCGCGACTCGACCGGGATCTCATCGCCTTTGCGTCCGTCTGGATAGCCGCTACCGTCGAAGTGCTCGTGGCAGTGGCGCACGATCGGACGAACGTCCTCGAGCCGGTCGATGGGAGCCAAGATGCGCTCACCCAGCTCCGGATGTGTCTCGATAACCTTGCGCTCGTCGTCGGTCAGAGGGCCCGGCTTCAGAAGGATGTCCGAAGGGATCCCGATCTTTCCGATGTCGTGGAACAGTGCCCCCAACTCGAGCCGCTTGAGTGTGCGTGCGTCCAGCGACAGCGAGTAGCCCACTTCGAGTGCCATGTCGGTGATCGAGCGAGCGTGAGACGAGGTGTATTCATCCTTGGCTTCCAATGCATTGGCCAGAGCCTCGACCGTAGACAAGAAGGTGCGCTCGAGTATCTCGAAGTTGCTGGCATTGCTCACTGCGAGGACGGCTTGGTTTGCGATCCCAGCGAGGAGCTTCATCTTTCGCTCGGAGAATTCGTAGTCCCCGTAAGCGGGAGCGCCTGCAACGATCGCGCCGGTTCTTCCGTCCAGCTTCAACGGAGCCACCGCAACGAGCGGGTCGGAGATCACCGATCGGATGGGATGTGCGGGGCCAAGCTCCTCAGGCCGAACCGAGAAAGGTTTGTCCGGAGACAAGAAGTCGCGAGCGTGATCCGCCGGGAACCGAACGGACGCAAGCTCGTGACGTTCGGGTCCCTCGAAACCAGACAGAGCTTCGACGAGCAAGTCGCCCGTTTCGACCTCTTGAAGTAGCACCGCAACACGAGGACATCCGAGGATGCGAGCGGACAGCTCAACAGTTCGCGTCAGAACCTGATCGAGACCTTCGGCCGATGCCAGCTCGGCCCCAAAGTCCAAGAGGGCGTTGGCGATGTCGGCCGTCTCCTTCTGATCTTTGTAAAGGAGGGCCTTTCGCATCGCAGCAGATGCTTGGTAAGAGAGCGTCTCGAGGAGGCGCAATCTCTCTTCGGTGAAGTGATCGTTGCTGCCCGCAGGTTCCCTCACCGTGATCCATCCACTAAGGCCATCACCCGATAGCAGCGGGGTGATCGCGAGGGCACGCGGCTGCGCGCC
>JBHELU010000031.1:0-3373 GCA_046262955.1 Actinomycetota bacterium
AAGGGATCGGAGGTCCTACGCATCGTCGACCCGCATGGTTCGGTGAGCTTCGCCGGCACCGCCTATCGCGTCGGCAACCACTACCGGGCTCAGACCGTGAGCGTGAGTCTTGTCGGCGACACCGTCCAGATCAGCCTTGACGGCGCTCTCCTGCGCACCCATCGTGCTCGCCATGACCGATCGAAAGAGTTCGGGGCCCTAGCTCAACCCAACGGCAAGCCCAGAAAGGTCAGAATGTGAGACACACCTACCGAGGCCAAAAAGGGACACGGCTACCGAGCTTGCACAAAAACCACAGGCCACTGTGGTGAGACTTCATAAAAGCCCGCAGTCGCACTAGTGGGAAGGCTCATTGAAGAAGGCGGTCACGAGCTCCGCGAACACGCGGGCGGCGAAGACATGCGCGACGTGCATCTGGCCCGGAATCAAATCTCGTTGCGCGCCTGGGAAGGCCGCCTGTAGATCGTCCAAGCCGTCGAGATATACGGGACTTTGGGTCTTCTCACCCATCAAGAAGAGGGTGGGCACGTGGATCGGCCCTGGCGGATGCTGCCAATCCACGCAGGCGCGCAACTCGCGAGATAAAGCGGGAGCTGTCCTTACCAGGTCCGGCCAGGCGGGCGACGAGCGGATCGCCTTGAACTGCTCATCGGACGTTCCGATCGAGCGCAAGAAACCTTCGATCGCAGCCTCGTGCTCGCCCGCCGCGATCAGCTCCTGTAACGCACCGAAACCACGCTGCGTCACACCAATCGGCGGCTCGTAGACCACGAGGCGACGCAGACGCTCTGTCTGCTTCGCCGCCAGGATCGAGCACATCGCGCCGTACGAGTGGCCGACTAGCAAGTCGGCATCTACGGCATCGAGCACCGCGAGCACGTCCTCGGCCTCTCGCTCGATGGCGTAGTCGCGCGCGTCACCACTGCACGGCCTGCCTCGCCTGTCCATGGTGACCACGGTGAAGTGGTCACGTAGGAGCGGTAGAACGAACAACCAGTCGGCGCTCCACGTGCCGCTTCCGTGCACCATCACCATCGGCTCACCGGCCCCCGTCACTCGATAGGCGATCGGGGTTCCGTCGGCGGACTCGATGAATTTGACTGTCGCCATTCGCGGCGACTCTGTCAGATACGGCCCTCGACGGCAACACGTCCCGCCGCAGGCGCCTACTCCGTACGCTGTGCCGGCAGGGTGGTAGTACATCTGTGCAGGCGCGACCCACACTTTCCCGACGAGAGCTGGTTATCGATGGATTCTTCAGGAGGCCTAGGACGCCCCGGACGAAGAGAGGCAGCCCCCAACTTCGATCGAGAAGTTGCGGCCCTCCCAGTTGTTCACCTCAGACTGCCAAGGTTGCGCAGATCTTTGTCTTCATCCCTCAGCCGATCCGGATCGACCCCCGCCCATCAGCACCAGCGGGTTCGCGTTAGGAGGTTGACTGTAGGAATCTCATGAGTGCTCAGGATCTGATCCGGGAGCTGGTCGACGCCGTCAGCGTGCAACGCGACGGCGAGGTCTGGATCGGAGATCCATCCAGCTGGGGCGGGGAATACGTGTTCGGTGGTTTAGTCGTGGCGCAGGCCACCCACGCGATGACGCGCACAGCGCCAACGAGCCGGCGAATTCACTCACTCCACGCGTACTTTCTGAAACCGGTACGAGCGAATCGACCGATCTCCTACAGCATCAGCCTGCTGCGCGACGGGAGAACCTTTGCAACCCGACACTTGGAGGCATTCCAAGACGAGACACGCGTGCTTGCTATGACTTGCTCGTTTACCGCCGACTCGGATGGCTACGAGTACGAGCTGCCGATCGATCCTGATGTGCCCGGACCTGACGAGATCGATAGCGCGCCGGCTATCGGCCCATGGATTGCCGCGAGGCTTGGCCCAACCCCTCCGGAGGCGGACGGTACCCGTCGCGCGACTTATCGCTCGTGGATCCGGATCCTCGGTGTACTTCCGGACGATACGCATTTGCATTCCACTTTGATCGCGTTTGCGACGGATTGGACTGAGACGGGCGGGCGCCCTCTTGACCTCGACGGTGACACGCGAGGCATGATCAGCCTGGACCATGCGGTTTGGTTTCATCGACCTCTCCGGGCCGATGAATGGTTCTTCTACGATGTCCACTCACTGATCAACGCAGGCGGACGGGGATTGCTAATTGGAAAGATGTACGGGCCGGATCGTCGTCTTGCAGTATCGGTGGCCCAAGAGATGCTGCTGCGACCGCTGGACTCAGATCCACGTTAGGCGCCACCGAACAATCAGCTCATAATCCGCTGGTCGCTGATTCGGGTCCAGCCGGCTTCGACAACGATGAGAACGTTGTCCATGCGTTGGATGGTCATGCGTTGGACGCTAGCAGAGGGCCGGTGGCCCGTTGCCCGGTCAACAGATGTCTTGTTATGTGTGCGATGACTCCCTTACCAGCCATATAGGAGGACAACGATGAGCGAGATTCGGATTCTGGTGCAGGGCATCACGAAGGATCCCGAAGCCTTCGGGGCGTTCATGAAATCCGAGACCGATGTCCTCGAACAAGTAGAACCTGGGACTCTAGAGATGGAGGTCTTCGTCGATCCGACGAGCGGATCCGTGGTCGTTCACGAACGCTACGAGGACGCGGACGCATTCTTGAAGCACAGTGAGAGCTTGATGCAGAGCGACCGGCTTCAAACCTTCCTGAAGTTATTCGAGATAAAGCGAATGACGTTCTTGACGCCGATCGAGGATGGAAGGGTTGCGACGATTGCCGCTCAGCTCGGGGCGATACGGACAGGTCCTGTGTCCCGGTTCTCTCGCTAAGCGCGCTTGACTTTCATGGAAACCGATTCCGGTGACTTAGCAACCGTTGGTTGCTGGTTCGAGTCCAGCCGGCCCCACAAGAAGTGCAGCCCGGTTCAGAATCTGTTCGCGGCGGACTTCCACTCTTGCAGGCGCTGCGCGATGAGTTGAGCTCGTTCTTCCTCGCTGCCGCTGTCGAGCACGTCGAGGTCTGAGGGGTCGGCCCGAAGGTAAACGCCGGCGGTGCGGGCGTTGAGACCGGGGTCGTGATCCGACCTTGTCGTCCAGTACCCGGTGGCCCGGTCGGCGCCCTCCAGCCTGATCTCGCCGGTGCCCTCGAGCCGCGGGGCATTCATGTCACGAGGACGCTCGCCCTTCCAGAAGTACAAGATCCCGGCGGGGTCCCTGCGCTCCTTCGCGGCCTCGCTCCAGTAGCGGGCCGACAGATTCCCGTCCTCCTGCCACGCCCGGCCATTGACGTTCAGGCCACCGTCGCGGTCCCGTGAGATGCGCAGGATGCTTAACCGCCGACGGTTCGCTCTCGTTCCGTTCAGTAAGCGAGAGCTGCCACCACAGTC
>JBHELU010000032.1:0-15521 GCA_046262955.1 Actinomycetota bacterium
AAGGAGACGTCTCGCATCCTTTCGGTCCCGGAAGGGACCGTGAAGAGTCGCGTCCACAAAGCGAGAGCCGCACTTGCGCTGAGCTTGGGCGACGAAGGTCTCATGAGGGAGATCCAAGATGGCCCGTGATCTCTGCGCAGATATGCGCGAAGACATATCCGCTTCTCTCGACAACGAGCTTCCGCCGAAGGCGAAGCTCGAGTTGACCGAGCACATCTCTGGATGTGCTCGATGCAAGGCATACAGGGACTCGCTGGAACACGCGCGCGCATCTATGCGGCTACAGCTCGTCGACGAGGACGTTCCCGACCTAACGGCAGCGATCATGCAGAAGGTCACGGCTCTTCCTCGCCGCGTCTGGTGGCGACCCGACCTGCGAGTGACGGCGGTCGCTGCAGCGGTCACCATGCTCGTCCTGGGCGGGTTTGTACTGCCCGGATTGGATCGGGGAGGCTCGGTCGCGTCGGCTTCCGATATCGCACAGTCGGTTCGCGCAGCTGCACGGAGCCTCGATGCTTACAGCGCACGGTTCTCGATCGTCGAGCGCGGTTGGAACCCGAAAGTCCCGGTTCGACAATTCCGCGGAGCGCTTTGGTACCACTCCCCCGAAAAGGCTCGTTTGCAGATCCACGACGTCACGGACTACCCGAGCGCCGGATGGCCTCGCAACACCGTGCTGGTGGCAGGGAACGCAACGCGATGGACCATCGACCAACCTTCGTCGTGTCCCACCGCGGCTCTGCCCAGCTGCGCGGTCAACGGCGCGACGCAGCATCAGATCCAAACCGTTGTCCACAGACAGCCGTTCGATGGGGCTACTGCCCTTCCGACCGACATAGTCGTGCCGCTTCAAACGCTCGCATCGTCTTACGACGTTCGCGTTGACGGCGCCGACGTGCAGATGGGTCGCGCCGCGTGGAAGCTGACGCTCCCTTACAGGCAAGCAGCACCGATCGTGGGCTCCTTCGAGCAAGCCGGATCGTGGCGCGCGTTCTATCCCCTCGACAGGGTCAACCTGTGGGTCGACGCTCGATCGTGGTTCCCCCTTCGATTCGACGTGGTGGCGGGATCGTCACCGGACAGGATCGCGTGGGCTCGAGCGAACGGTTATCGAGACTCCGCCGGAGAGACTCTGCTGGACGTGCGGACCGATTCCCTATCTGAGGACTCCGCTCCGCCGAGCACATTCGCCGTCGGCGAATCAGGTCTGGTTCGATCCGGCGGTTTCCGCAGTCTGCCGTTCACTTCGGTCGATGCGATCGCGCCCGGCTACACGGCGGGCTTGGAGCCATATCGGGCCGGGACGACCGACGAAGGTCAACAGATCCTCAGCTATGCGCGAGGCAGCACGTGGCTGAAGGTCGTCGAAGAGCCGGAGCGACCGAGCTTCCCCTTCTATGCAAGTACGGCGAGCCAATTGCGGCTGGGCCAGGGGTGGGCCTACTACCAGCCGGCGAACGACATCTCACCACGACGGATAGATATCTACGGCCCCGCGGCCCACGTGCAGGTCGAATCCAATCTGCCCAGCGACTCGATCCAGCAGGTTGCGCAGAGCATCGACGTCGTCGGGGGAAAGCTTGCCCATCGCGTCGGGCGCCGCGCAGGATCGGTAGTCACCCGCGTTGCGACCGCGAACGCGTTCGAACGAGCTCCGTTCGCGAAACGACCTACCTATCTACCGAGCGGTTACCGAGCGAGTGCCGCGCTCTTGTCACACGCGCCGGGCGGACAGCACACGTTGACCGTCTACTACCGCCGTTCCGAGTCCGAGTTCGACGGGATCGGCATCCGGTTGACCCAGGCATCTCCCGTACACACGCTTCCGTCGTCTTCCGAGTCGTTCGTCGGCGTAAAAGTGGGATCTTTCGCAGGGCGATGGTCGGCCGAATCCGGCGACCTCGAATGGATCGATCACGGTGTCTACCGTTCGATAGCCCTGCCTTCCTTCGACCTCACCACTGCTTTGCGGATAGCAGCCGGCTTGCGATGAGACTCAGGTGGGCCACTTCGGCCCCCGTGTCGATCGCCCTTGGCGTCGCGGTGGGCATCGCAGTCGTTCTGTCGGGGGCCGCGTTGTCGCGCGACCATCCGACGGCTCAAAGCAGACCGCGTCACACGAGTTCGCCGTCTGCGATCGTGACCGATCGCCCTCCCAAAGCCAACACCATCTTGCTCGCCTGGGCGGCCGGCGGTTTGCCCGCCCGAACTCAAGCGGTTCTCGAGAAGCATCGGGGTGTCATCGATGCAACTACCGTGCTTGCCGGACTCGACTGGATCGATCGCTCGCACGCGTCCGACGGCGCGGTGATCGACAAGCCGCCCCATGGTCTTGCGATCCCATTCGAGATGGCTTTCGTGGATCCCGTCGCCTACAGGGCGTTCGTTCCCGTTGCCGACCGCCAGACGGTGGAATCGCTGCGGCCGGACGAGTTGCTTCTGGCGCGGACCGAGGCCGGCTTGAGAGGCGCGGGGGAAGGCTTGACCATCAACCTGTCGGGCCGGCACGAGCGCGTTGCCGGTGTGGTCAGCGACCAGGCCACCCAGGGCTACGAAGCGCTTGCCGCAGGGCACCCACCCAACTCGTGGCTGCATCCCGATCGTTACGTCTTGCTGCGCGTGAACAAGAAAACGAACGAAGATTCGATCGCTCGCGCTATCCGGAAACTCTTGCCTAATCACGCACCGGTGCGGGTGAAAGCCCAAGGGGAGACTCCCTTCCTCCGCTACGGCGATGCAGTGCTGCCCCAGATGCTCTACAAGAAGACGTTTGGGGAGTTCGCCGCGCGACCAACGGCCGATGGTCGGCTGGACATCGACCCGAAGTGGATCGCACGCAACATCGTGCGCGCCCGAGTCCCTCTATTGGGAACGGTCGAATGTCACCGCTTGATGATCCCTCAGCTTCGAAGGGCTTTACGAGAGATCAGAGCGGAGGGCTTCGGGTATCAGATAGACCCGGCACAGTTCGCCGGTTGCTTCTCGCCGCGCTTCATCAGCTCGGACCCGCGCTCTCGCTTGTCTCATCACGCATGGGGAGCCGCGATCGATCTGAACGCGGCCGAGAACAGGTTCGGAGCGCGTCCAACGATGCCCCGCTCGATCGTTCAGATCATGGAGCGCAACGGTTTCACGTGGGGGGGCCGGTGGATCGTTCCCGACGGCATGCACTTCGAGTGGGCGCGCTTCCCTTAGATAGCCGCCGGACTCACAACAGTCGGGATGCGACCTCGTTCGCGATGAACGTGCCTCGTTCGGTCAGACGCAACCGGCCGTCGAAATACTCGAGCAACCCTTGACCGCAAAGAGCTTTCACTTCGGCCGCCCGACTTCCTAAGACGGAGTCACCGAATCGCTCGCCGAAAGCGTCGGCCGGTACTCCGGCTCGCAACCGCAGGCCCAGCATGAGCGCTTCGCCACCACGCGCGTCGCCGGCCACGATCTCTCGTCCGGCTTCCGGCATGTCGCCGTTCACCGTCGCGGCTATGTAGTCGCGGGGCAACCGGACGTTCCACCACCGCAATCCGTCGACGTGGCCGTGAGCGCCGGCTCCGAACCCTCCGTAGCCCCCCGCCAACCAATAGAGAACGTTGTGCCTGCTGGCTCGACCCGGCTTCGCCCAGTTCGATATCTCGTAGCGCGTGTATCCCGCCCTCGACAGAGCCTCGTTCGTCACCGCATAGCGATCGGCTTGGATATCGGGATCCACGCCGGGGACGCGGCCCGTCCGGATCAACGTCGCTAATGGTGTGGCCTCTTCGATCGTCAGCGCGTAAGCAGATACATGGTCGGGGCCGAGCTCGACCACTCCCGAGATCGTCGCCGTCCACTCGTCGGCCGATTCCCACGGCGAGCCATAGATCACATCGACGTTCACGTCATCGAAACCGGCTTCACGCGCCGCTTCGACCGCGCGCCGCGCCGTGTCCGCAGAATGTGTGCGGCCGAGCCCCACGAGAACGCGATCCACCAAGGACTGAACACCTATCGAAACGCGGTTGAAGCCATACGACTTCAACGCGCGGAACTTAGTCACGTCGACCGTTTCAGGATTGGCTTCTACGGTCACCTCCGCATCGGACGAGCACCCGAACCGGTCGGCGATGGCTTCAACGATCCGCCCCAGCTCGGCGGGAGGAAGCAGGGTCGGCGTCCCTCCGCCGAAGAAGATCGACGACACCAAGCCGCGATCGAGGGGACTCATCTGTATCTCACGGATAACGGCATCGACGTATGGACTGTGTAGTTCGTCCTGACCCTCGTACGTGTTGAAGTCGCAGTAGTGGCACCGGTGCATACAGAACGGGATGTGGACGTAGGCCCCGAAGCCGGGAGTCTCCATCCAGTCGCCCGTTCTCTCGGTTACCGGGCGGTCGATAACGCGGCTCACGACCCGGCCTCCGCGTCCACCTTTAGCGCTTCTATGAACGCAGATTGAGGCACTTCGACCGAGCCGATCTGCTTCATGCGCTTCTTGCCTTCTTTCTGTTTCTCCAAGAGCTTGCGCTTACGCGTGATGTCACCGCCGTAGCACTTCGCAAGGACATCCTTGCGCTTGGCTCGAACGGTTTCGCGAGCGATGACTCGCGAACCAATCGCTGCCTGGATCGGTACATCGAAGAGTTGTCGCGGTATGAGCTTCCGTAGTCGCTCGGTCATCGTCTTTCCGTAGTCGTAGGCCTTGTCCCGGTGCACGATCGTGGAGAAGGCATCGACCGGTTGCTGGTTCAGCAAGACGTCTACCTTCACGAGGTTCGAAGGATTCAAGCCGACGGGCTCATAGTCCATCGAAGCGAAGCCTTTCGTCTTGCTCTTCAGTTGATCGAAGAAGTCGAAGATGATCTCGCCCAGTGGCATGTGGTAGCGGATCTCGACACGCTCGGTCGATAGGTAATGCATCTCTTTCAGTTCGCCGCGGCGCTCCTGGCACAGCTGCATCACCGTGCCGACGTATTCGGAGGGAGTAACGACCATCACGGAGACGTACGGTTCGAAGATCTCTTCTATCTGTGAGGGATCCGGCATGTCGGTGGGGTTGCGCACGACGCGCCTGACGCCGTCGGTCGCTTGGATCTCGTACCCCACCGACGGAGCCGTCGCGATCAGAGATAGATCGAACTCGCGCTCCAAGCGCTCGCGCACGATCTCCATGTGCAAAAGGCCTAAGAAGCCACAGCGGAACCCGAAACCAAGCGCGGAAGACGACTCCGGTTCGTAGACGAGTGCCGCATCGTTGAGCTTTAGCTTCTCGAGGGCATCGCGCAGCAGCGGGAAGTCATCGCCCTCGATCGGATAGATGCCGGCGAACACCATCGGCTTCGGCTCGCGGTATCCGGGCAAGGGTTGCTCTGCAGGAGCGTCGCGCGACGTCACCGTGTCACCGACCTTTGCTGTAGCGACGTCCTTGATCCCCGCGATCAGATAGCCGACCTCTCCCGTGTCCAACCCGTCGGCTCGAGTCGCGTTCGGCGCCATGATCCCGATCTCGTCCGCTTCCGCGTCGATGCCGGCGATCATGAACGAGATCGGTTGCCGAGATGCGATCGAGCCGTCGATCACACGGATATAGGCGATGACCCCCCGGTATGCGTCGTACACAGAATCGAAGACGAGCGCGCGCAAAGCTCCGTTTGGATCACCTGCCGGCGGTGGGATGCGCGCCACGATGGCTTCGAGTAGCTCGTCGACACCGGCTCCCGTTTTCGCAGATATCCGGTGGACGTCTGACGGCTCGCATGCGACAAGGGCCGCGATCTCTTCTGCGTACTTATCGGGCTGAGCGGCGGGTAGATCGATCTTGTTCAGGATCGGGATGATCTCGAGACCGGCATCGACTGCCAGGTACAGGTTGGTCAGCGTCTGGGCCTGGATGCCTTGTGCCGCGTCGACAAGCAACAACACGCCATCGCACGCGGCCAGGGAACGGGAGACCTCGTAACCGAAGTCGACATGGCCGGGCGTGTCGATCATGTTCAGCTCGTACTGGTCACCATCCCCGGCGTGGTACTCCATGCGAACCGCCGCAGCTTTGATCGTGATGCCCCGCTCGCGCTCGAGGTCCATCTTGTCCAGGTACTGCTCGCGCATGTCGCGCTCGGAAACGGTTCCCGTCAGCTGGAGCAAGCGGTCCGAGAGCGTCGACTTGCCGTGGTCGACATGGCTGATGACGGCGAACGCTCTCTGGTGTGCTTGATCCATAAACGTCAATCTAGTGTGTGAGGGGTCGGATAAGAGCCTTCTGAGCGCTCTGATATCCTGCGTCGGACATCCCAAGCAGGAGAACTGTCTTTACTCATGGCCAATATCAAGTCGCAGATAAAGAGAAATAGGCAGAACGAGCTTCGCAGGCAGCGCAATAAGAGCGCGCGGTCGACGCTCAAGACCAAGGTAAAGGGCCTCGAGGCCGCGATCGATTCCGGCGATCAAGCTGCAGCCGAGACCGCCTACCGCGATATCTCGCGCTCACTCGACAAAGCAGCGTCCAAAGGCGTGATCCACAAGAACAAGGCCGCCAATCAGAAATCGCGGCTCGCGAAACGCCTCAGCTCCTAAGAGCTCCCCTTAATCGCCTGACGATCTATCAGCTCGATAACGGCGCGCTCGAGCGCGATCTCGGGTGGAAGATCTCCACTCTTCAACTCGATATCGGTCGTAGCGAGGGTTTCCATCGCTTCGATCAGATCGTCTTCACGGAACAGTCGAGCTTGGTTCTGTAGTTTTTCCGCGCGCCACGTCGGCAAGCCCAACTGGTCGGCGACGACCCTTGCCCCTTGGTCGGCGATCCGCCGCACTCGCAGCAGGCGCCGGAACTGCGCCACCAAGGCACCCCACAGAACCAATGGGTCGTCTCCTTGTTGGAGTAGACGGCGCAGCGTCGTCATTGCGGCAGACAACTTTCGTTCCGAGACGGCCTCCGTCAGCGCGTAGATCCGCTCGTCCGCCAGCCGGGGAAAGGCCTTCCTTACATCTGCGGCGGTAACTCGAACCTCTTCGGCATCGCCACTGCCCGATGCGATCTGGGCGAGCGCTCCGTCGAGATCGCGCAACTCCGAACCGACCGTGTCGGTCAGTGCCCATGCAGCGCGGTCGTCCAAGGACAACCCGTGATGAGTAGCCCGCTCGCGCACCCAAGAGGCCAGCTTCCTGCCGCGCGGCGCGTCCAACGCGACGACGGTCCCGATCTTCTTTGCTGTCCCGTCGAGCTTGGAACGACCACTCGCGACGAGCACCAATACAGAATCGGGTGAAGGCGCCTCGAGGTAGCGGGTCAGGATCTCGGCTTGCTCTTTGTCGAGGGACTGGGCATCTTCGACCACGACTAGACGCGTTCCACCGAGAAGAGAAGAAGTTGAAAGGGCCTCGGCGATCTCAACCCCAGATGCCTCGGACGTGAAGATCATCTCCGACAGCGGATCGGAACCGGTCTCTTCACGAACCCGCTGAAGAGCCTCTTCGGCCAGGAAGTCTTCGCCCGACAAAAGGTAAACCGGAGTGGTCACTCGGGCTCCAGACTCATCTTGTATACGACCTCGGTTTCGTCCATCAGCGTCACCGCGCTCCCGCCATCTTCGGCGAGACGCGACCACTCGCTCCCCATCCACGACTCCGCTTCCTCTTGCGACGCGAACCGCTCCGATGTCGTCAGTGGCTTTCCGTCCGCGGATTCGACGACCCAAGAGAACGCCATCTATCCAACGATAGAGGGCCGGGAGCGTCACGCGGATGCAACCCCCACAAGATCCATCCCAGAACAAGCACTCCGAGCGGCCACCCCATCCAATTAGGAAGCGAGATCGCAGCCCACGACGGTCGGCCGAATGTCGAAGCAACCCCCAAGATCCATGCAAGGAAGGGTCGTGCCGCGGCGACCAACGCGCCCGCGACCGCCCCACTCGTCAAGCCGATCGCTCCCGCAGCCAGGCCCAGGACGGTTCCGGCAGGCACAGCAGGGAGAGCCAGCAGATTGGCGATCGCACCCGTCAGCGAGAGCTGACCGAAGACCCCAACCAGAACCGGCGCAACCGCGATCTGTGCCGACAATGTCGCCGCCAGACCCAGAGCGACCGGGCGGGGCAACATGGATAGCCGTCCGGCCAGTCGCGACGTCCACACCACGATGCCGCAGGTTGCGGCGACGGACAGCTGCAAACCGGCAGAGGCAACGAGTCCCGGTCTCAACGCGATCACAACAACGATCGCGGCTCCCAGGGCAACGAATGGATCGGCCGATCGCCCAGAGGCCATCGCTCCGAGCGCGATCGCAGCCATAACGGCCGCTCTCAAGATCGACGGTTGAGGCCCCACAACCAACAGGAACAATCCGGCGGCGATAGCCATCACGGCTAGGCGCGTCCGGCGAGCCAAGCGATACACGACCACCGCAACGGCCCCCATCAGCATCGCGAGGTTCTCACCGGAGACCGCAAGTAGGTGCGAAAGCCCGGCTCTTCTGAAATCGTCGAGCGTGGTCGCGCTGAAGTCTCGAGTGTCGCCTATCGCGATCCCCTCGAGCAGCGCAGCCTCGTCTCCACCCAATCTCGATGCAGAAGCTCGCAATGCGACACGGATATCGTCTGCCAGACGGAACAGAGGAGAGCCGATACCGCCGACCTTTACGTCGATCGAGTGAAACTCCGCGCTCGCGCCGGATCGACGCAAAGCTTGTGCATACGAGTCCGAGCCGAGAGCCAGCAGCCAGCCCGTCCCTTCTATCTCGGCACCCGAAGATGCTTCGAGCTGTGGTTGCATCACCACACCACCTGCGATCCGCGCGTCGCCGCAAACGAGGTCACCCACACGAACCAGCGCTCCGAACGGGATCGGTTCTTGCACCCGGCCCCGAAGCGTGCAACGAGGGGACGATCGCGCCATCACATCGAGTGGGTCACCGCGCGTCTCGTGCAACCTCGCGTCGAACGATCCGGCAGCAAAAGCTAGAAGGGCAAGAGCGGCCAAGCAGACGATTCGGTGTCGTCGAACGAGTGCACCGCCTCCGCCGATGAGGCCCAAGACGAGGGCGAACCTGGGCGAAAGACCAGAGCCGGCGATGGCCCCCGCAGAGATCCCAAGGGCACACGTCCAGACGCGCGCGACGGGGTCGCGAGAGACCAGCGCTAAAGAGTGACGTAGGGCCGGATGGCTTCGAGCGTTGCAGGTCCGATCCCCGGAACGTCGATCAACTGGTCGATCGAGTCGAAAGAGCCGATCTCGGACCGGTATTTCAGGATGGCCTCTGCCGTGACCGGGCCGATCCCCGGGATCGTGTCGAGTGCAGCTTCGTCAGCGTTATTGATGCCGACCAGGGATGGAGTTGTGACGTCCGGTGAGGCGATCGGCTCACCTGTGCGTCGAGAGGCGCTCGAGCCGGCGCGCAACACCTCGATCTTCTCGCCGTCCGAGAGAGGTGCCGCAAGGTTCAGAGCATCCAGGTCCGCATGAGGTCTAGCGCCGCCCGCTGCGGCGATCGCATCGGTGACCCGGGACCCCATAGGCAGTGAGTACACGCCAGGCTCGACGACGGCTCCGGCGACGTGCACGACCACCGAAGCCGTTGGGCTCGCTACTGGTAATGCCGACGCGAGCATGGACGGAGCGACATCCGTTGCGGGTGGCGCTATCTGTGCGGGTGCACCGCGCGCCATCAAGGCGAGCGCAATCACAACCAACGCTACGAGACCGAATGCTGCGACAACCACTTCTCGCCGGCGGCCTGTCACATGGTCGATCCGGTCGATCAATTTGGCCGCGATGTCACGAATCATCCAGGTATGACAACGCGGCCCCCTATCGCGGCGCAGTGGCTCCCACCACTTCAGGGTGCCTTCTATCAGCGGCTGACCCTGTGAGAGCATCGGGCGCATGGACATCGACGTAAGGCCGATCACCTCGGACGAGCTCGAAGCTTTCTTGACCGTCGTCGAAGCTTCCTTCGGCGAAACGATCGAGCCCGATCTCGTTCAGCGTTTCGCGAAATTCACCGACCCCAATCGCATGTTCGCGGCCACCGACAACGGCACGATCGTGGGAACCGCCGGCGCTTATGACTTCAAGTTGACGGTGCCCGGCGGCGCCGTTCCTGCCGGCGGCGTAACGGTGGTCGGCGTCCTTCCGAGTCACCGACGACGTGGCGTGCTGACGAAGATGATGCGCACCCAGCTCGACGACGAGAAGGCTCGCGGAGACGCGGTCGCGGTGCTGTGGGCATCGGAAGACCCGATCTATCAGCGTTTCGGCTACGGAGCTGCCTCCGTCCAAGGGCACATCGATATCGCGCGTGCCTACACGACGTTCACAAACACCGAGCCCCAGGCCGGCCGTATTCACATGATCACGTCCGCCGAGGCACTCGAGATGTTCCCGGTCGTCTACGACCGCGTGCTGCAAAAACGCCCCGGCATGTATGAGCGGACGCCGCAATGGTGGGAGTTCCACCGGCTGTCCGATCCCGAAAGTGAGCGCGAGGGATTCTCCGCGTTGTGGCACGTGGTGTGGGAAGACGACGCCGGAGAGCTCGGCGCCTATGCCATGTATCGGATCAAGACATCGTGGGAGAGCGGTTTTCCAGAGGGAAACCTTCAGGTGGATGAGGCGATCGGCGTAGACGCCAACGCTACTCGCGAGATCTGGCGGTACTTGTTCGGGGTCGACCTGATCACGCACGTGACCGCGTATCACTTGCCCTCCGACCATCCCCTGCGCTTCCAACTCGTGTACCCGCGGAGCCTTCGCTTCGTATCGGGCGAAGCGCTATGGCTTCGCGTCATCGACCTTCCGGCAGCGCTGCAAGCGCGGACGTACAAACAGGACGGCACCGTTGTGATGGAGAGCGCCGACGACTTCTGCCCGTGGAACGCGGGACGGTGGCGCCTTGACGTTCGCGACGGCAAGGGCCATGTGGCGCAGACCACCGACCCGGCCGATCTCGAGCTGGGCATCGGCGAGCTCGGGTGGACGTACTTGGGGGAAACGACATTTGCCCAGCTCGCCGGAGCCGGACGGATCCGCCAGCTTTCGGCGGGCGCGGTCGGGACGGCTACCGCGATGTTCCGGTGGGACGTAGCACCGTGGTGCCCCGAGGTCTTCTAGGAAACGACTAGCGACACCAGACCGGGGGGCCGCACGATGATCTTGCGCGGCTCTTTTCCGTCCAGGTATCTCTGGATCTTCTCGGAAGCGAGCGCGCGCGAAGTTAGCTCGTCCTCGTCAAGCCCGAGAGGTATCCGGATCGCGTCGCGCACTTTGCCGTTCACTTGAACGACGAGCGTTATCTCGTCGAGAGACGCAAGTTCTTCGTCGAAGGTGGGCCACGGTTCCTGGTGGATCGACGATTCGCTACCGAGACGGTGCCACTGCTCCTCGGTGAGATAAGGCGCCATAGGAGCAAGCAGCTTCAGCAGAGTCACGACGAGCTCGCTCATCACTTGAGGATGGTTACCTCCGACCTTCTTGTAGCGGTAGGACTGATTGACGAGCTCCATCAGTTTCGCGATCGCGGTGTTGAACGCGAACGATTGGTAGTCCTCCGTGACCAGCTTGATCGTTCGGTGGATGTTCTTGCGAAGCGCGTGTTCCGCCGGGCCTTCGTGAAGCTCGTCGACGTTGACGACATCCCGATTGTCCTCGCATAGTCGCCACACGCGCTGCAGCCACGGGAAGGTGACCTTTCCGATGGCTCCCACGCCTTCTCCGGGCCAGTCGAACGGAGCTTCCGGTGGACCCGAAAAGAGCATGTAGAGACGAAGCGCGTCGGCTCCATACAGATCGAATGCCTCGAGGGGCTCGACGATGTTTCCGCGCGACTTCGACATCCGCTTACCGCCCATCGTCACCACGCCGTGGTTCAGCAGATTGGGGAACGGCTCGGGGTCCTTGGCCATCCCCATATCAACGAGCACCTTCTGCACGAAACGCGCGTAGATCAGGTGCAGAACCGCGTGCTCGATGCCCCCGGTGTACTGATCCATCGGCATCCACCGCGCCGACTTCTCGGGATCGAACGGCAGCGAGTCGTTGTGTGGGTCGAGGTAGCGGTGGAAGTACCAAGACGAGTCCACGAACGTGTCCATCGTGTCCGTGTCGCGCCGCGCTGGTTTGCCGCAAGTTGGACAAGGAACGGTCACCCACTCGTGGGCGTTTGCAAGCGGAGCAGCTTCATCGGTCGGCGTGAAGTCGATGTCCTCGGGAAGTACCACCGGCAGATCTGCGTCGGGCACCTGAACCTCGCCGTGCTCGTCGCAGTAGATCATCGGGATGGGCGTGCCCCAGTAGCGCTGCCTGCTGATCAACCAGTCGCGGATCCTGAAATTCTTCGCAGCGCGACCGCGGCTCTGCTCCTCGAGCCACGACGTAACTTCGGCAACCGACGACTCCGTTGACGTGCCGTCGAAACGACCGCTGTTGATCAGCGTCCCCGGCCCGACGTAGGCCTCCGACGTCGTGGCCGAGTCGACCTCACCGTCTGGGGGCCGAATCACCGGACGGATCTCGAGGTCGTGGGAGCGAGCGAATTCGAAGTCGCGCTGATCGTGGGCCGGGACGGCCATGATCGCCCCCGTCCCGTAATCCATCAGCACGTAATCGGCGATCCACACTGGGATCCGCTCACCGTTCACCGGGTTGGTCGCCGACCGGCCAAGGAACATGCCGGTCTTCGCACGCTCGGTCGACGTGCGATCGACCTCGGTTAACGAATCGACCTCGCGGCGGAACTCGACAAGCTCTTGCTCGCGACCGGTGCCTTTGATCAGCTCATCCACAAGCGGGTGCTCGGGCGCGATCACGAAGAACGTTGCTCCCCACAGAGTGTCAGGCCGTGTCGTGAAGATCGTGACCGGCTCCGCGATGCCCTCGAGCTCGAACTCGACCTCGGCGCCGTGAGATCGACCGATCCAGTTCCTCTGCAGCATCCGAAGGCGATCGTTCCAGCCCGTGTTCAGGGCCATGTCGTCGAGCAGGCGGTCGGCGTAGTCGGTGATCTTGAAGAACCACTGCGTGAGGTTCCTCTTCTCGACGAGCGTGCCGCATCGATCGCACCGACCATCGATCACCTGCTCGTTGGCCAGGACGGTCTTGTCTTTGGGGCACCAGTTCGCCGGCGCGGCCTTGCGATAGGCAAGTCCCCGTTCGTAGAAACGAAGGAAGAACCACTGGTTCCACTTGTAGTAGTCGGGGTCACAGGTGATGACGACCCGATCCCAGTCGAAAGAGCATCCGAGTTGCTCCATCGACGAGCGGTGACGTGCGATGTTCTCGTACGTCCACTTCTTGGGGTCGATCCCCCGCTGAATGGCCGCATTCTCGGCAGGGAGGCCGAACGCGTCCCAACCGATCGGGTTGAGCACCTGGTGACCGCTCATCCGTGCAAAACGGGCGATCGAGTCGTGGATCGAGAAGATCTCGACGTGGCCCACGTGCAGGTCGCCCGACGGGTACGGATACATCGTGAGCGTGTATGCCTTCTTGTCGGGGTCGGGGTCGTCGGGAGCGCTGTAGGCGCGGGTCGTTATCCAGTGGTCTTTCCACCGGGCTTCGATCGATTTGAAGTCGTACTCCCGTGACATGCGGGGCAGCCTAAAGGTCGGTTCGATCAGCCCGGGCAGGTCCCGAACGGCGCTGCAGGGAACTCGGGGAAGCGAGCAAGGCCATCCAGTGGCGCGCTCGAGGTCTGGTTGCGCGATGGATCCGCCTTCAGAGTTGCTCCGTGCACCGTGAAGAAGAGTCGCGTGACGCGATATCCGGTGCCCCCGGCCACGGCGGACGACACGACGACACCTCCATCGGGCGCGCAGTCGGCACCGTCGACATGTCCCACGCTTCCTCCGTAGGCGAACATGTCTTTGAACCCACCCGGCGCGTTCTTCTCGAAAGCCAGCGGAGCGAGCGCTCCGTCGACGTCCGCCAGCACCGACACGAATTGCGACGATGCTCCCGCAGCAACGTCGACGATCACGTCGTCACCCCCGGTTCCGTTGATCTGAGCGACGGAATGCAACCTCGGTTGGGGAAGCCCGCCTTCGAGGCTCCACGCATCGATCGCCCCACTGATGATGGCGGACCCCGTTTGCACGACGAGGAACGCCTGGCATCCGGGACCGGCGGCACGATCCAGTGCGAGCTGCACCCGGTCCGAGAGGCCGTCACCGTCGACGTCTCCCGCGATAGAGCCGGGAAGCCTGAAGCTCTCGTTCGTCACGACCGCTTGCTCGTTCGAGCATCTAGATGCAGACGAGCTCGCAGCCGTGCTCGGAGATTCGACCGCGAGGCTCGGTGACTCGAAGACGGGCGTGACCGGAGCAACCGGAGGGGCCACCGGGGCCGTCTTGTGCGAGCACGCAGCCGCAACGACCAGGACGACGCAGCAGACAAAGGTTCGCCTCATCGGCGAGATGTTAGGCGCTGGCGTCGAACTGCCGTTGCTGTGGAGACAAAAGGTAATCTCGGGCCCACCTAACTCGCGTTCTCTGGTTGTTTTTCGTGTCGCGCAATCGAAGCGATGCTTCTCTCAAGGGAACCTCTGCGACCGGGATCATGAAGACCTGCTCGATCTCGTAGCAGTAGACGCCGAAAAAATCCGCGTCTTCCCGATAGTCCCGTCGCCCACCAGATCTGTTGATGTTGTGCGTGGGAAACAAAATGACTCCCCCGCGCTCTCGACCCGTCTTCACCTGAACCTTCACTAGGCGATCGTCTTGTTCATACGCGAGGTCATAACGTTGATGGCCGCTAAAGGGGAGGAGTACCTCTTTTCCCGTTGCGGTAAGGGCCGCCAACACCGCAGCCTCGGAACGGGCGCCGACTTCTGAAGGATTCATCCTTCTAGCCAAACAAAGTGGTGTGACATCTATGACATCAGGAGACTCAAGTTTGGGGCCGCTTACACTTGGCCTTCTGGGCCCGTAGCTCAATAGGTAGAGCGCAACACTGGCAGTGTTGAGGTCGTCGGTTCGATTCCGATCGGGTCCACCAGTCTGGTTGCCGCTCGCTCGCCCCGATCCCACTTAATCGACATCCATCGATGTATGTGGTAGCTTGCATCGATGGTTATCGATATAGGAACTGCCGCACCGGTCGCTTGCTGCACCCCCTTGCGGGCCCCCGAGATGTCCGACGAGAACGCGGCCGCCACGGCTTCGCTCTTCAAAGCGCTTGGCGACCCCAACCGGGTCCGGATCGTGAACCTCCTGGGGAACGCCGCCGATTCGGTTTGCGTGTGCGACATCACATCGGCGATCGGTCTCTCTCAAGCGACGACCAGCTTCCACCTGAAGAAACTCGTCGACGCCGGACTGCTTAACCGCGAGCAGCGAGGCACGTGGGCCTACTACTCGATAGATCGGAGCGCGTTCCAGACTCTTAGCTCAGTCGTGACGAAAAGGAGTGTGTCGAGATGACGGACATCCGTGAAGAGGTACGGGACAGGTATGCACAAGCTGCGCTATCGGTGAAGGACGGGACCGCGTCGTGCTGCGAGCCGGGGTGCTGCGACGGCCCCGAGTTCGGAAGCGCTCTGTACGACATCACCC
>JBHELU010000033.1:0-5088 GCA_046262955.1 Actinomycetota bacterium
AATCGTTTACGCGGCTCGTCCATGCTCAGCAGCTCGGAGACGGTGTCGCGCAACGCCTCGATGCGATCGTCGACGCGCATGAGCGCGACTTGCGCCATCGTGTTGCGTAGCACGCGGGCAGCGACCGGGTGCCGCTCGGCATGGTAGGTATCCAGCAGGCTGTCCGGCGACACTCCCTTGACCACCTGGGCCAGCTTCCATCCCAGGTTCACCGCATCCTGAACGCCGATGTTGAGACCCTGTCCACCTGCCGGGGAATGAATGTGCGCGGCGTCACCGGCCACCAGCACCCGTCCCTTGCGGTACGACGCGGCCTGACGGGTCATGTCGGTGAACCTGGTGATCCAAGTAGGACTGTGGACCCCGTAATCGGTCCCGTAGACGGCGATGAGCGCCTCTCTGAGATCGCGCAGAGTGGGCTCGCTGGTGGATCCGACTTCGCGTTCCGCCACCATGACGCTGATAGGTCCCTCGTCGGCGAAGACGACCTCGCCGTCCCGGATCTCGTACTCGACCCGGCCGAAAGCGTGGGTACCGAGCTCATCTTGGTGGATGCCCAACGTCGGTTCCTCGGTGGTTTCGACCTCCGCCAGAAGCGCGCTGGTCGTCGGATCCCATCCGGGAAAGTCGATACCGGCCCTCTTCCGCACGAGGCTGCGTCCCCCGTCGCACCCGACGAGATATCGCGCTCGGAGCGAATCGCCGTCGGATAGCTCGACGTCGACACCAGAGTCGTCCTGCGCGAAGCCCGTCACCTCACGCCCGCGGTAGACGGTGACTGGGAGCTCGTCGATCCAGCCGGCAAGGATTCGCTCGATGTGCTTCTGCCACAACCCAAGTCCGTAGTTGTGCCGCGTGGGAAAGTCGCTGATGTCCAAACGGTTAAAGGCGAAACCCTGGACCTGGGCCACCTGACCCTCGGCAAGGAACCGATCCGCGATCCCTCGTTGATCCAGAACCTCGATCGTTCGTGAGTGAAGACCCCCCGAGCGCGAACCGGGAAGATCCTGGGTCGGCCGCCGCTCGACGATGGCAACATCGATCTTCGCGAGAGCGAGCTCGCCCGCCAACATCATCCCGGTCGGACCGCCCCCTGCGATCACCACCGCGTGCTCGGTTCCAGCCATCGGCTAACCCGTGGTGTTTTTCGTTTTCGGCCTGCGTGCGCGGGGGGAGACCTTCTGTTGTGGATCCGATGCCGCGACAACTCCTTCACGAAGCCGCCCTAAAACGCTCGCCCACGCGATCTCCATGAATCGAGCCTGCTCGCTACCGTCCACGAGTTGATGCACTTCGACGCGCGATCCGCCACCGTCGCGCTTGTGCACCCACAGATAACCGGTCATCTCCCGTCCGGGCAGCGGTACGTTGTCGTCCTCGAAATCCCACGACATAACTATCAGTGAAGGCGGGACGACGAGCGTGTACCGACCGCGGACCTCGGTACCCCATTCCATAGTCGCGGCGAACCTTCCGTCCTGGAGGGTCACGGGCGCGCCGAGCCATCGGCCGTAGATCTCAGAGTCCGTGAAAGCAGCGAAGGTGGCTTCTTGATCGGTCTCGACATCGACGCTCGCTATGACGACATTCTTTGTCTGGGCTTCCGCCAGCTCCTGCTCGGGGATCTCGTTCGCCGGCAACCATTTCAGCGAGCCTTCGAGCGCACCGTGAAGGCCGGCGACCGTCTCCCTTCGAGCGCGGTAAAGCCGCGACGTCCCTGCAGCCGTCATCGTCACCAATCCGGCGTCACGGAGCACCGCTAAGTGTTGCGAGATCGTCGGGGCCGTGACGTCGAACGCATCGGCGATCGCGCCTGCGGGCAGTTCCTGCTCCCAGATCAGGCCCAATATCTCTCGCCTGACCGGCGAGCCGAGGGCGGAGATGACTTTGTCGATATCCCTCAATCAGGCCCCTTTACACTGATTCGGCAATCATCTAATTTAGCTCTCGTCTAACAACCAACAAGGAGGCAGCTGTGGCTAAGTATCTGGTGCTGTATCGCTCGAAGGTATCTGCAGCCGAGCAGATGCAGGGGTCTTCCCCCGAGGACACCCAGGCAGGGATGGAAGCATGGATGCAGTGGGCGGGCAAAGTCGGGAACGCGATGGTCGACATGGGATCCCCGTTGCAGACCGTTGCCACGGTCGGGGGGTCGAGTGACGGCCCTTACATCGGCGGGTTCTCTGTTCTCGATGCCGACTCGACCGAGGCAGCTGAGACACTTGTCGATGGCCACCCGCACTTGATGAGCCCCGGCGATCCGACGATCGAGGTACTCGAGTTCCTCCCTATTCCGGGAATGGGCTAGCCGCGCAACCGATCAATGCACGGGTATGCGATAGATCTTCGATACATCGTGGGCCGTGATCCATAGCTGACCCGAGCCCGCTCCCACCGATCCACTCCCCTGGGGCGCACCGATCCGGCGGAGGACCTTACCGGTCTTCGGATCGATCTGAGCAACTAACTCATCCGATCCTCTGAACCAGACGTAGCCATTCCCAACGACAAGGTCGCCGCCCTCGACGCCCCCTCGATCGATCACCGGACACCCCACGACCGCATTGTCGCTGGGATCGATTTGGCACAGCGACCCATCGAGCTGGTCCATCACCCAGACTCCACCGCTGCCCACGTCGAAGAAGCGCGGCTCCCTACCGACGGGAATGGTGGCCACGACATCGCCCGTGGAAGGATCGAGACGAAGCACGGTGCTGTCGTCAGAGTCGGTCACCCACACTCCGCCGAGACCTACCCGAACCGCAGTTGCCACGGGCACGGGGAAGCGGTCGACAACCTTCATGGTCTTGGGGTCGATGCGCGCGATGACGCACGAGGTGCAGTCTTTCCCGCTCGTCGCGATCCAGACGCCCCCCTCGCCGGCGCCGATCGTCGACTCGCCATCGGAGACGGCGGTCTTCGTGAAACCAGTCATCCGACCTGTACGTCCGTTGATCCGAGCGACGCCTTGTGTGTCGCAGGTAGCCGTCCAGATCGAGCCATACGCAGCGTCCATCGCAGCACATGGGCCCTGTGCTACCCGAACGCTTCCGAGCGGACGCCCCGTCTTGGCGTCAAATATCCCGATCCCCTTGCCCACTCCTTTGATCCACGCCTTTCCGTACGCGACCAACGCCCAGTCGACGTCTTGCGTCGCCTTGATCGGGATCGCGTGGGCCTTGGTTAGGGACTGGATAGGGGGCAACTTTGTGTGCGTGACCTTCACCTCGGCCTGCGCCGTCGACGAAGGGGAGCTGGAAAGAGTGTCATTCGATCCATGAGAAGCGGGTCCGCCTCCGGAGGAGCAGCTTGCCGTGATCAGGGCGGTAGCCAATAAGCCACCGAGCGCTCGCAGGATCGCCAGCTCTGTTCGCATCACTCCATCCCCGACAAACATCGGTGAAGATTGTGGAACACAAAGAGCCCTATTTCTAGGGCCATTTGCTGCTCTAGTGGTCTCCGGCTCGACACTCAATGCGGCAGCGGTGCTGGTAGCGCGCCATGGCCTTCTAGGCCTAGGAAGTGGGGCACGGCTGGACTCGAACCAGCGACCAACGGATTATGAGTTCCCCTGTAAGAAGCTCATCGTCGAAAGCCAAAAGGGAGTCCCATTGGATCATCGAGCGGAGATCCGTTTCCCACCCCAGTCACCGGTTGCCCAACCCGCCGATCCCTCGAGCATCCTCGTGAATCACCACCGCGTGGAGAGTGTCGAGCTCGGGGTCCAGATCTTGTCCGGAGGCCACCTCTTTCATCTCGCGCTTGCCAGCTGCATCTTCAATAATGTGTACCGCTTAGCCTCGGAAGGAAACATCGAGATCACCGAGGCCCGAGTGATCGTTGACGGCGACTTTGACGACGAGGGTTCGACGGGAGTCTCATGCGAGATCGAACTCGCGGGAAGCGCAGACGAGGAAATCTTGCGGGCGCTTGCGTTGGAAGCAGAATCCCAATCGACGATTGGGGCAACGATCCGAAAAGGCACCGAGGTCACCCTTCAGGACGTTCGGGTTGGCGGTTAGAGCTAAGGCAACGAGTTAATTCGCGAGGGTGGGGCGGGCCGATTCGAACCAGCGACCAACGGACTACGAGTCTGGCGTTGTCAACTGGATTTTCTCGATTCTGCGGTCCGGTGCAAGCCACATCAGAGCGACGATCACGTAAAGCGCAAGCGACAGCCACCGCACTGGGTATGCGAAACCAATGCCGGCAACGTAAAGGACTGGCGACAGCTTGCCCTTGAAGTCGTCTCCGATCGCATGCGCGAGCGCGGAACTTTCTCCCTGGCTCCGAATGATCAGACGCTGCAAGGTGTAATACGCGAGAGCGGCGCCAAGCGAGACGGCCCCGTACACCAGGACCGGTAGCGAAGCGAAGCCATTCTCGCCCATCCACGCAGTCGTAAAAGGAAACAGCGACAGCCAGAACAACAGATGGAGATTCGCCCACAGGATCCCGCCGCGTACACCATCGACCGTCGTAAACATGTGGTGGTGGTTGCTCCAGTAGATGCCGAGGTTGACGAAGCTGAGCACATATGCGAGGAGCACCGGCAATATGGGACGGATGGCATCCAATCCTCTGCCGTGCGGCACGCCCAGCTCCAAGACCATGATCGTGATCAGGATGGCGATGACGCCGTCGCTGAACGTCTCGAGCCGAGCGGAAGTCACAACGGTGAAAGCGTAGTGTGTTCGCAATGTCTTTTGTCATGCGTCGCGCATGAACAAACCGCGCATCTTCCTCGGGTCGTCGGGCAAGCAGGCAAAACTGCTCCAGGCGATAGCTCGTGGACTCGAAAACGTCGCAGAGGTCGAGCCTTGGATCACCACGTTCAGCCCAGGGCGATCCACTCTGGACCGTCTCGTCGAGCTCTGCCAGGAAGTCGATTTCGCAGCGTTCCTGTTCGCTCAGGACGACTGGACCACGACTGACTCGTCCCAGTCCGGCGAGTCGTCACCGCGCGACAACGTGGTTTTCGAGGCCGGGCTGTTCGGTGGCGCTCTCGGCATCCGACGGACGTTCATCGTCCACGCGAACGGCTCGAAACTGCCGAGCGATCTGCTCGGGCTGACCGCAGTCCGATAC
>JBHELU010000034.1:0-3373 GCA_046262955.1 Actinomycetota bacterium
TTCGTAGAGCCTCTTCGCAATGCGATTGCCAAGGCGAAGACGGTCGACATCGTGAAGCGTGATGACGCTGCAAATCGTCTATGGGAGAGCGTCTACGCCGACCTTGCTGAAGCCCATCCTGGTGCGTTCGGGAGGGCGAGTCCTTCTCGAAGGGCGCGACCCGAGCGAGCGAGTACGAATCCCGCATAGCCCTCGGGCAGGGCGATCGAGATCCCGGTCGGAACCCGCGTCCTCTCACCAGGCTTGAGCTGGACGTCGACGGCGGATAGCAGATCCAGACCGGCATCGCCCTCGTGGGCGTATCTAGGGTTCGGCAGATCCGGGTCGAGCTTCTTGATCTCGAGGCGCACTCAGGCCCCCTTCGGAGGGGACTTCTTCTGGATCAGCCCCAGCTCGCGCTCGAAATCGTTCAATTCCTGGAAGTCCTTGTACACGGATGCGAACCGTAGGTACGCGACTTCGTCGAGGTCACGCAGCCGTTCGAGGATCTCACGACCGATGTCCGCCGTCGGCACCGGGCGCCGGCCATCCGCGCGCATCGCTTCTTCGACGTCTTCCGCTACCGATTGGATCTCGGCCTCCGTGACCGGTCTGTTCTTGCATGCCATACGGATGCCGCCGACGATCTTTCCGATATCGAACGGCTCTTCCTGCGCGTTGCGTTTAGCAACGAGGAGCGGCACCTCTTCGGATCGCTCGAACGTCGTGAACCTCCGGCCGCACTGCAGACACTCGCGACGGCGTCTTATAGCCCGGCCCTCTTCTGCGACGCGCGAGTCGACGACCTTGTCTTCCTCATTGCTGCAGTACGGGCATCTCATCTAAAGCACCTCGCTCAGACGGCTTCTGCACCCTCGTCGCGCAACTTCTTCAGCTCGTCGCGAAGCTTGCGGAGGTCGTCCTGGTAACCCGTCACGCTGGCGGGCCGGCTCCAATCGGCGTTCTTCTTCGAGGACTGAGTATCCGCGTCCGTGCCGCACAGCGGGCAGGAGGCGGGACCGGCGTTGAGCTCGGCCCCGCACTCGCTGCACAACTTTTTCGTCATGTTGTCCCCCGGCGGCTACCCGCTTAAGAGCAACCGGAGGTCGAACCGCAGCTCGGGCACGCGAAGCACGAGCCTGCCGGCTGCATCTGGACACCACAGGTCCCACAGAACGGCAGCGATCCCGTGTGGGCGCTTGCCACCGGGCCGAGCACGATCACACCTTCCTCTTTCGTGTGTCCGTTCCCGTTCCCATTGCCGTTGCCGTTACCGTTCCCGTTGTCCTTTTCGGGATCGCTGCTGGTCGCGTTCGGGTCGAGCTTGGTCTCGATCTCGGCCTGGCGTTCGCCCGAGGTGCGGATCCCCAGCGCGTGTCGCTCGTCCTCAGCCAGGTAGTCGATGGCGAGCACGCGGAACACGTAGTCCAGGATCGACGTCGCGATCCGGAAGTCGGGGTCATCCGTCATACCCGACGGCTCGAACCGAGTGTTCACGAACTGCTTTACGTAAGCCGAGAGTGGCACGCCGTACTGAAGGCCCATCGAGATCGAGATGGCGAATGCATCCATGATCCCGGCGAGCGTGGAGCCCTGCTTTGCAACCTTCAGGAAGATCTCGCCGACCGATCCGTCGCCGAACTCGCCCGTCGTGATGTATCCCTCGGTGTCTGCGACGCGGAACTTGATCGTCTTCGATGTGCGTCGCTTTGGAAGCCGTCGCCTGACGGGTTCTGCAGGCGCGGTTGTTGTAGGGGTTCTCGTCTCTTCTTTCTTTGCGCTGGATAGCGGCTGCGCGACCTTGCAGTTGTCGCGGTACAGAGCCATCGCCTTAAGGCCGCGCCGCCATCCCTCGATGTAGACCTGCTCGACGTCTTCGACCGTCACGTGCTCGGGGAGGTTCACCGTCTTGGAGATCGCACCCGAGATGAACGGCTGAACCGCAGCCATCATCTTGATGTGGCCCATGTAATGGATCGAGCGCTCACCCATCGCGGTGTCGAAGACCGTCATGTGCTCCTCGAGCAGGTGCGGAGCCCCAACAACGTGTGAGTTCTGGTCGATGTAGGCGACGATGTCGACGATCTGCGATGCCGTGTAGCCGAGCTTGGTGAGCGCACGAGGGACCGTCTGGTTGACGATCGACATGGTGCCTCCGCCGACGAGCTTCTTGACCTTCTTCAATGCAAGGTCGGGCTCAATCCCGGTGGTGTCACAGTCCATCAACAACCCAATAGTGCCCGTAGGGGCTAAGACCGTGGATTGAGCGTTCCGATAGCCATGTGCTTGACCGAGTGCGACGGCCTGATCCCACGCAGTGCGCGCCGCGGTGACCAATTCGTTGGGCGCTAGGTCGTTGGGGATCTCGTAAGCCGCGTCGCGGTGCTTGTTCATCACGCGCAGATGAGGGTCGCGGTTCTTTTCGAACTCCTCGTACGGGCCGACCCGCTCGGCGATCTTGGCGGACGTGGCGTAGCAATGACCCGTCATGATCGACATGAGGGCCGCCGCCCACGCACGGCCCTCGTCCGAGTCGTACGCGAGACCTTGAGACATCAGCAGAGCGCCGAGGTTAGCGAAGCCCTGACCCAACTGACGCATCTTGTGCGAGTTCTCGGTGATCTTCTCGGTCGGGTAACTGGCGAAACCGACCGATATCTCCTGCGCCAGGAACATGACTTCGACCGCGTGCTTGTAGCCCTCGATGTCGAAGCGATCGTTCTCGTCGACGAACTTGAGCAGGTTGAGCGAAGCAAGGTTGCAGCTCGAGTTGTCGACGTGCATGTACTCGGAGCAGTTAGAAATTACCAGTCCGTCAACCATGTACGAATGGTTAATCGGTTCCGTGAGGTTGTAAGTCACTTCGAACCCGTCGAAGCTGCGCTCGGTCAAGGAAGAGGTTGTGGCGGTTTGATAACGATCGTGTCGTGCCACGATTCCCTCAAGCTTCAAGAACTTCCGCTCAATATCGAACCCAACAAGCACAAAGAAAGCTCCCAACGAGGCGGCGGATATCCGTAAGTCAAAGCTTGGCGAGTCATCTCGATACGTTACGGACAGTCCGTCTTTCTTACGCGTGTAGCGGAAGCCTTCGCCCTTAGGTGGACTCTCGTATATCCGAGCCCTTACACCGAATCGATTGAGCAAAAGCTGAACACCTATCAAGAGCTCCTTTGATTTGCTGCCGAGCCCCGCGTACTTCGACGACTTGAGGTCGACTGCACAGCCGTCTGCGTCAAAAAGGCCGCGCAGGAAAGAGGCCACGACCTCATCAGGTGCTTCGAAAACGCTCCGCGGGATTTCCTTTTGAGCAGCTCGCACGGCTTTCACGCCTAGAGCTTCCAAGAACAATCTGAATGGCCGGCGGCTCATTCGCAGCTGAACCGTTCCGTTC
>JBHELU010000035.1:0-2894 GCA_046262955.1 Actinomycetota bacterium
AATCCGCTGCCCGGGCAGAGGGTGTTGTTCGACCTGTCGAGCGCCGACGCCACGCGTCATGTCGAGGCGACAACGGATGCAAGCGGGATCGCGTCGACGGGATTGACCCTCGACATGCATCCGGGGGACTTTCGTTTGACCGCCTCGTACCCGGGAACGGCAAACGTGTACAACTCGTCGGGAACCGCACAGCCTTTCGCGATCACGAAGGAAGACTCGGCAATCTCCGCTTACACGAACGGCAGCGGTTCGAAGAAGACGATCACGGCTCGACTTACCCAAGCGGATGACGCGACTTCAGGCATCGCAGGCGTGATCGTGTCGTTCTACGCAGATGGCTCTCACGTTGGTGATGGAACTACCGACGGATCGGGCACCGTGTCGTTCGACGCTCCGGCCGGCGCTCGTGGGAAAAAGTCGACCTACGAAGTTCGCTTCGTCGGAAACGACTACTACAGCCCTAGCGGCACGCAAGCGACCTAAGAAAAGAAGAGCTCCAAAATAAACAACGGCCCCCAACGGGGGCCGTTGTTTATTATACGAAAGCTCGATCAGAGCTTGAAGTCGCCGCTCGTGGTCTCGGACGCCGACGTCGGAGGAGGAGTGACCTCCGCACCTGACGCCACCGGAGCATCGGGTGGCTGTTGTGGCGTTTCTTGCTCACCCTCCGCATCGAGCTCCTTCTGCAGTGCGGTGATCTCGGACACGAGCTGGTCGACATCGGTTGCGGCTTCACCGAATGCCCGCTCCCTATAGACCACGTAGCCAAGCTTCTTAGCCGTCTCGTCCATCTTCTTTCGCGTCTGACCCTGCTCGATCTTGGTCTGAGCTTGCGCCGTAGCCGATTTGGCTTGAGTTGCTACGTCCTGTGCAGCTTGCTTGAGCTTGTCCATGAACGGCATCCGCTACCTCCTGTCATCTGCATCAGTCCCTTAGATGCCATAAAAGCGCGACTGGAGCGATCGCGCTAGACGTTTGCGAGGGAAGTCCTTCCCCCTAGCCATAACGAACGGCGACCCATACCGTTAATGCAGCCGAGCGAGTTGAGGGAGGGATCGTGATCAAGAACGAGATCAAGGGGACCGTGAACCAGATGGCCGTGTGCCAGATCGACCCCGGGCAGACGGTCTACTGCGAGGCGGGGAAGTTCTTATGGAAGACCGCGAACGTGGGAATCGAAACGAGGTTCACGACTCCCGAGCAGGAGGAGGCCAACCAGCAGAAGGGCTTCCTGCAGAAGGCGATGTCGACTGCCGTTGAAGTTGGAAAGCGCCAGCTCGCGGGCGAGTCCCTGGCGTTTCAGTACTTCACTCCTGAAGGCGGCTCCGGACTGGTTGCGTTCGCAGGCACGCTCCCGGGCGAGATGAGGGAGATAGTGCTGGACGGTGAGCGGGTGTGGACTGCTGAAAAGGACGCGTTCGTTGCGGCGGAGAACACCGTCAAGTTCGACATCCAGTTCGCCGGCTGGTCGGCTGGACGTAAAGGAGGGGAGGGCTTCGTCCTCGAGGAGTTCACCGGTACCGGTTCTCTGTTCGTCGCGGGGGCCGGGAACTTCATCGATCTGAATCCATCCGACTATGGCGGCAAGATCCAAGTGGACACGGGCTGCGTCGTCGCTTTTGACGACCGCATCACCTACGGGGTCGAGCGGATCGGCAAGATGAACGCACAGGGCCTGAAGACGTCGTTCTTCGGGGGGGAAAGCTCGTCGCTGGCGACGCTCGAGGGCAACGGCCAGGTCATCCTGCAGTCGGTCTCGATGGTTGCCCTTGCTAGGACGCTTATGGGAGCCGCCGGGCAAGCTTCGACGGAGGGTACGGCTGGGTCTATTCGGGGAATCCTTGGAGGCGGCACCGATTGAAGCTTTCTTCGACCGATGTCGATAGACTGTCGCGCAGCGTAGTCATGTAACTACAACGAGTCGCAGACCGGTAGATAGGCGGAGGCAGGCAAAGGCATGGCCGTCGAGCGAGCGCTGTCGTACGCGACCGACGCAGGATTCGTCCTGCTCGGCCTCGCTGCTTTCCGCGTGTGGCTGCAGTCGCGCGACCGGTCGATCGGCTACTTCGCGCTCGCCTTGGGTTCCCTCGCTGGGACGACCCTTATCGGCCTGGCGGGACAACTCCTCGACTACAAGTATTCGATCTTCTCCGACGTATCGATCTTCTTCTTCCTTGCATCGGGCTACTTCCTGCTTCTGTTCCGGCACTCACTGATCCCACTGAGTCGAAAGGTTTTGTGGGCAGCTTTTGCGCTGCTTGCTGCAGTCGCGATGGTGATGCTCTTCAGCTCGCTGCCCTACGGCGAGGACCCTCACTACACGGGCACCCAGGCCGCGCTCCTCGGTGTGTTCGTGGGGGCGTGGAGCATCTGCGTCGCGGAACCGATCTACCGGTTCTGGGTCTTATCGCGGAACCGCCCCGCGGTTCAGCGCGCTCGTCTCCGTTCTTTGAGCATCGCTTATGGAGTCATCGTGTTCGTGCTGGTGATCGCGGTTGGTTCTAGGGCCCCCTCTTCCGGCGGCCTCTCAATCGGCATCCAAGCCATCGCGTTGCTCTTGATCCCCATTCTCTTCGCGAGCTTTCTGCCTCCTGCTTGGTTGAGACAAGCGTGGCGCGAGAAAGAAGAGGAGGAGCTCGGCCTTGCTGAGAACCTGACGGTCTTCGCACCGGACGTTCAAACATTGGCCGAGCGCGCGATCGACTGGCCGGTCAGGCTCGTGGGAGCAGACGCCGGTTTCATATGGGTTCCCGCGTCCGACGTGCTCGTTACTCAGGGCCTTGACGCTTCGCTCGCTCGGCAGATGATCGAGCGTTTCGGCATCGTGCAGGCCACTGAAATCGTTCAAACGGAAGAGAAGACCTTCGCCATCGCGGCCCCCCTCCGCTCCGACG
>JBHELU010000036.1:0-5039 GCA_046262955.1 Actinomycetota bacterium
TAGTTCGAATCGATCAAAAAGGGGCCGCCTTCGGGCGGTCTCTTTTCGCGTCCTGCCCCCCCTTTTCTAACCCCGCTCGACCGTCAGAGGCATGTTTACGCATAAAACGGGCATAACGCCTGGCAGAGCAAGCTCCCGAGAGGAGGGCTTCGGTCATGCGGGGACCGAGATATCTGGTGGGCACATCCTGCGCTGCTGCAGCGGTTGCCCTCGTAGCCACGTTTGCCGTCCCCGCGGGTGAGCGAACGGCCGTTGCCCAAACAACGCTTTATGGATCCCCAAAGATCGTGGCCTCAGGGATCCGAGGGATCGCGTACCACCCCGGCGGCCGATTGATCAGATCGGGTCCCGCGCTTCGTAATCGCCCTGACACCTTCCTGATCCGAACGGGCTACGGCGGCTGGGAGCCGACACTGGGTGTTGCTCGCGACGGAACTGTTGTCTACGCGGCTCGCAACACCAATGCGGACTCGCGCGTCATCCGAACCGAGGACGAGGGCAAGACGTGGACCGACATCACACCCGAGAACGAGAACCGACACGTTGCGAGCCTCGACCCGTTCTTGTGGCTGGATAACACGACGGGGCAAGTGTTCGATACTGACATCGATCCCTCGATCACATGCCCTCCCATCTCCGTGAGCTCCATCAATGATGTCCAGTGGTCGACATCTCGGCTCTGCGGTCACGTCGATTATCAGAAGGTCTTTGGTGGCCGTGCTCCCGAAGGGCAGCCCGAGCCGACCGGCTACCCCAACGTCGTCTATTTCTGCGCGATAACCGGAAACGAAGGCGCAGGCAGCCCGTCCTCGACGGAGTGCTCAAAGACTTTGGACGGTGGACAGACGTGGAACGCGACCGGCAGCCCTGCTTATCCGATCAAGGTCGCCGCCGCACCCGACGGAACGACCGAACCGTGCGACGGTGCTGCTCCACCTGGGGTTGTCGATTCTCAAGGGACGGTTTTTATCGGCCGCGGATGGTGCGGCAATCCATACATCGCGATAAGTCATGACGAGGGGGCGACGTGGACGCGCCACCGGGTTTCGAAGATGAAGATGCCGTACGACGGTGGCGCGTGGCCCAACCTGGCCCCCGTGGGTGTCGACGCCAGCAACAATTTGTATGTTGCATGGTCTGCGAAGGATTGGCACATCTACCTGTCGCACTCGACAGACGGTGGGAAGACCTGGAGCTCCGCTGCCGACGTGACACCACCCGGTGTGACGCGTGCAACGATGCCGGCGATAACCGGCGGAGGCCGCGGCAAGCTTGCGCTCACTTTCGTTGGTTCAGAGTCCAGTAAGAATTCCGGCGGCAACAAATCGTGGAATGGGTACATCGCCGAATCGGCAAATGCACTGTCTTCGCGGCCCACGTTCTATGCCGCATCGGTCCAACGACCCAGCTCTCCGCTTTGGAAGGGCAACGATTGCGGACCGATCCGGTGCGGGAACCTCGGTGACTTCTTCACAGTCCGGATCGCTCCCGACGGCAGCGTGTGGTCGGCGCTCGTGGACTCTCGACTGAAGGGGCAGAACACTTCGTTCGGAGTTACCGATCCGCGCGGTGAGGCGATCGTCGGGCGTCTAGAGGGGGGCCCAGACCTGCGATGAAACGGCTCGCTGTGGTCGTCTGCGCAGCGCTTCTCGCTTCCGTGATGTCGATAACGGTGGCGCCTTCGGGGGCCGGCGCGGGCCCAGGTACCTACGGAGTGACTTCCAAGAACGTGGAGCACGTGAAGTTCGTTCCGTTCGAGGTTGGTACAGCGACCGGTGCGAATGTCATCGGTCACTACCTATACGTCACGTCATGGAAGAGCTTCTCGATCTACGACGTGTCGAATCCCCTGAATCCGAAGCGTTTGTCGACTACGCCGTTCGGCTTCAAGTTCGAGAACGAAAACGTATCAACGAACGGCAAGATCTTGCTGTTCTCGGAACAAGCACCCGTGGACACATTGCATGTGTGGGACGTAGAGGACAAGACGAACCCCAAAGAGATCGGAACGCTGATCGGTGGAGGAACACACACTGCCACGTGCATCCTGCATTGCACGTACGACTACGGGTCGTACGACCTCAATGGCCCCCAAGGACCATCAACCGGCGGATCCCTGATCGACCTGCACGATCCGACCAAGCCGAAACAGGTCGGCTACTGGAACAAGCATCTGCCGGCGCAGAAGATCCACGACATCGTCGAGGTGAGGCCGGGCATGATCCTGGCGGCGTCGCAACCGATCATGTATCTCGACGCGCGCAAAGATCCGCTGCATCCAACCTTGCTCGCCAAGGGCACCAACATCGACAAGCGGATGCACTCCGTGATCTGGCCGCGTCACGGGCGAGATCGCTTCCTGATCAGCACCTTCGAGACCAATGGGACACCGCGGTGCGAAGCGGGAACGGGAGACGTGACCGTCTGGGACGCGTCCCAGTGGCGTAAGACGCACACCTTTGTCGACATCGATCATTGGACGATCACCAACGGTGATTACGTCGACGGCCGACCTCCGGCCAACGAGCTCGGATGCTCGCCGCACTGGCTCCAGGAGAACCCACATTTCCACAACGGCGGGATCGTCGCGATCGGCTATTACGAGCACGGGACGCGCTTTCTGCGCGTGAGTCCACAGGGGAAGCTCTCCGAGGTTGGTTACTTCTTGCCGTGGCAGGGATCGACGTCGGCGGCCTACTGGCTGACCGATCGGATCGTTTACTCGATCGACTACGAACGCGGGATCGACATCCTTCGTTACAAGGGAGACTTCTGATGAAAGACGGCGTGAGGATGCGGTACGCAGTGATCGCGGCCCTTGTCGTTGTGGCATTGGTGGCAGGCGGGACGGTCTGGACCGAGGCGACATGGGGACTGGAGCGATCATCCTCAGGTTCGAGCGAAGACATGCCGCACCTTCCGTTCAACACTTTGCAGCACCACGGAGTGGCCCCCGATCCCACGGGACAAGTGGGTTCTGGGAGCCGCGCGGTCGCACATCTAAGTGGTGCTCGTCCGGTTACGTCGCGGGCAGTGGACGCCGGCGCTCCCGATGCGCGGTTGTTCCGAACCGGGTTCGGTGCCTGGGAGCCGACGATGGGACTGGCAAAGGACGGCGCCGTGTACTTCGATGCCGAAACCTCCGGAGGAGGAGGAGAGGTGGTTCGCTCCACCGACAGCGGCCACTCGTGGAAGAAGGTCTTCGACGGGCATGTGGTGACGGCCGATCCGTACCTGTTCGTCGACGATCACACATCGCGGATCTTCGAGGACGATTACGTGCCGCCCTGTCACGTCGTGTCGTTCTCGGACGATGGCAAGAACTGGACGTCTCCGCCCCCGACCGCGTGCGGGTACAACGCCGATCACCAGACGCTGTTCTCGGGGCCTGCACCTAAGGGCGGGATCAAGCCACAGGGATACCCGGACCTCGTGTATCTCTGCTCGATCAGTGGCGGCATCAGCATCGCCTCGACTACATCGGCGTGCTCGAAATCGTTGGATGGTGGGCAGTCATTCGTTCCGACCGGCGCGCCTGCCTTCTACGACGACCCAACGCAAACCGGCGATTACGACGTGCCCGGATTGTGCAATGGAGCGAACGGTCATGGGTATGTCGGGCCCGACGGGACGGTCTATCTGCCGCGCGGTTGGTGCGGCCAGCCGTGGCTCGCGATCAGTCACGACGAAGGAACGACGTGGGACCGCGTTCAGGTGTCGGACATCGGGATGCCGTGTTGCGGAAAGCTCGACGGCAGTAACAACTCAGCGATATTCACGCACGAAGCAGGGGTCGTCGCGGACGCGGGGGGAAACATCTATTACGCGTGGGTTGCAGCGAACCGGCTTCCATATCTGGCGATCTCGCGCGACGGCGGTAAGAGCTGGAGTAAACCGATGATGATCGGGCCGCCGGGATTGAGAGAAGCTCTGCTGCCGGGTATTGCGATCGGGCCACACGGGGGGATAGTCGTCCGCTACATGGGCAGCACGAACTCGCCGTGGAACGGACACAAGGCATCCGGCAGCTACAAGAACGAGCGCTGGAACGCCTACCTGACTGAAACGATCAACCCGCTGGCCGCCGATCGGGTCTTCTACAGCGCGACCGTCAACGATCCGCAGCAGCCGATGTGGGTCGGGGAGTGCGGCCCGGACCCCGTTCGGTGCGGATGGGGAGACTTCCAGGACGTTGTTGTGGACCCAGCAGGTAACCCGTGGTCGGTCGATGTCGACCTGTGTGTGGACGATGCGTGCACCAAGTCGGAAGCCGTGATCGGCCACTTGGTTGGAGGGCCGCGGCTCTAGGTTTACTGATCGGGTCGCCGCGCAACGGTCGCGGCGATGCCGCCCCACATCCCGGACACGATCGATCGTTCGGTCGTGTGCATGCCGGAGTGGGCCAGCATCGAATCGATCTCTTTCTTGGTGTGTAGGCGTTCGCGCTTGCGCAGAACAGCGAAGAGGGGTCGAAGCCACGTCCTCACGATCCCGTCGACGAGGATGAACGATCCTCCGAGTCGCAACACTCTTCGCGCCTCGCTCAACCCGAGCGATTGATCGGTCCAATGATGGAGCGACATCGTGCTAAGTGCTAGGTCGACGGATTCGCTGCGGAACGGGAGCTGCTCGGCTCTACCCGTCGCCGATGGGAAGCCGCGCGCGTTGCAGGAATTGGCCATTGCTGGAGCTGCATCTACGCCGAGAAGGTGTGCGTCGGGGAACGAGTCCTGCAAGCGAGCAAGCAGCTGGCCCGTGCCGCACCCGACATCCAAGATGACACTCGCGTTGGGCGTGATGCGAGTGGCGAGCTCCACGACGCGGTCGTGCACCGGGCGAAATACACGCTTCTGCAAACGGCTGTCGTCGTATGTCGACGCCCAGCGGTCGAACCGCTCGACGTCTTTCTCATGCGTTCCGAATCTCACGCAGCCAGTCTAGGAAGGCATTCGAGGTTCTTTGGACTATCAGCGTCGCTGAACGACGCTAGATGACCAACGAAACTGGGAGATCGCCTTGGTCTCGCCTCACCTGAGGGC
>JBHELU010000037.1:0-3363 GCA_046262955.1 Actinomycetota bacterium
CCCCCTCGGCGAAGTGTCGCTGCGGGGGGTGAGCGGTGAGCGCGTCGCGAAGCTTCTGCTCGAAGTCACCCATGGGCGATCATCGTAGCCTTGGCGTTTCGACCACCAGACCTGGGAGGAACGATGGGCGAGTTCGTCAACATCGAACGGCCGGGCAATGGGACTCCCCATTCCGCACTCGGCGGAGCCGTTGCGATCGCAACGATCAGGCTCGATCGTCCGAAGGTCAACGCGCTCAACCGGCAGGTATCGACGGAGATCGGCGCGGCAGTCGACGAGCTGCGCCAGGACGAATCGACGCGCGCGGTGATCGTGTACGGCGGCGAGAAAGTGTTTGCGGCCGGTGCCGACATCAAAGAGATGAACGAGCTCGACCCTGTAGGCGTCTACCGTTACATCTCGTTGTTCCAAGACGTCTTCACGAGGCTCGAGGACCTCCCCCAGATCACGATCGCGGCAGTCAACGGTTACGCGCTCGGTGGTGGTTGCGAGTTGACGCTGGCGTGCGACTTCAGGGTGTGCTCCGCGACTGCGCAGTTCGGTCAGCCCGAGATCTTGCTGGGTGTTATCCCGGGAGCCGGTGGAACGCAGCGTCTCCCTCGTCTGGTTGGCGTGAGTCGAGCGAAAGACATCATCTATTCGGGTCGCTTCGTGGGGGCCAAAGAAGCTCTAGCGATCGGTCTCGCGACCGAGATCGCAGAAGGAGATGTCTTCGAGCGCGCGCTCGAGATCGCGAAGCGCTACGCAGCAGGTCCGTCGGTCGCGTTGCTCGCCGCGAAGCAAGCGATCCAGAACGGTATCGAGGTCGACATGGAGACCGGCTTGCTGATCGAGCGTCAAGGCTTTGCGGCTCTGTTCGCGTCTGAAGATCAGAAGATCGGTATGCAGAGCTTCGTCGAGCAGGGGCCGGGGAAGGCGAAGTTCGTCGGTCGTTAACCGGCCGCCTTGACGCGCTCGGCGGACTCTATTTTATGAGGATCCGGCCCGATCAAGCGTTCCAGAGTGAAACGCAGGATGCCTCGCCAGCGGTCGATCGGCACGTTCATCAAACAGACGCCGTCTGCAGCGGCGGTATAGGTGTCGACCGCCATATCGAGGTCTTCCTCAGAGACGTAGGGGCGCAACGACTTGGCGAGCATCGCGCGCAGGTGGGCGTGGAAGTTCGACGCGAAGTCCATCACGACTTCGGAGCCTCGAGCTCGTTCATCGATCGTGGCCCGCAGCTCCCAGATGTCCCTGAGTTGCTCGGTGAACCACACGATGCGGTCGATGACAGATGTGCCGCCGTCGGCTTTGCGCGCTCTGATGTCGTCGAACATCTGTTGGAGCGCGGCCACGAACAAGTGGTCTTTGGAAGGGAAGTACCAGTAGATCGTGTTCTGGGCGACACCCAGGTCTCGAGCGATCCCGATAACCGAAAGCTGGTCGTAGCCCCCCTCGCGGAGGCGGTCGATCGCGGCGGCGACGATCTCTTGGACCTTGTCGTCGCGCTCCCGCCCGGGCCGTGATTTGGGCACCCTGATCCCCCTTCTTGACACCCTCTCAAGGAATGTCTATGCTTTCTTGAGAACGTCTCAAGGATAGCGGCCGGAGGCGGCACGCACAAGTCTCCGGCGGGCAAGGAGGAAGAAATGGCTTCGATCAATGCGACAGCGACCCAGCACGACGGCAGTCCGGCCCTCACCGTCGTCGAAGCCCCCTTGGGCGGGCCCTCTCACGGCATCTTGCACCGCCTGGCCGCTCGGCTCTTGGACAGAGCGACGCTGGCGATGGTCCGTGACCGGCAGAGAGCCGAGCTCGGAGCACTGCGAGCGAGCAGCGAGATAGGGCGGGATACCGGCGCTCGCTGCTAAGGAGCTCTTAGCCGCCGGCGGGATGGGTGGAGTAACCCAAGCCGTTCAGCTCCTTGACCGCGGCTTCGAGCTCGGTCGGCCCCTTGGCTCCCTGCATGATGCCGGACAGCACTTTGAGCCACGGCTTTTTCGATTTCTCGATCGAATCGACGGCCGATCGAAGCTCCGTAGCGAAGTCGTGCAGGGCCGTGACGAGATGCTGATTCGCAGTCGTCGCTTTGGTCGGTGGAGTGATGGACGAGAGATCGTCCGCCGCGGAGTCCATGGCGGCTGCCCACGAGGTCAATAGCGGCGTGACCACCGAGATGGGGGTCTTGGCTTTTGCCTTGCTGCGGGCTGCCGACTCTGCCGTGGTTACTTTTTGCTCTGCCGCGGCTAGTGCCTGGTCGTAAGCCTGGTCCGACAGGGTGCCGCCTCCTCCCACCGGAGCGCTCGCACTGCTGGAGGGGGCATTTCTCGAGGGCGACGAGCTCGGTGAGCTCGAACCCCCGCACGCGCTCAGCAGCGTGGCGACTACCAGGGCTGCGGCAAAGCCGCGCATCGTGACCTCCGTTTTGTAGGGAGCGAGGAAGGATATTTCACTGGTATGTTCTGAATGAGTGCTTGCAATAGCAAGCACCAACTTTGTGCCCTAGCCCAGTGGCTCGAACCTTTCAGGAGGGTCCGTGGAAATCGCGGTGTGTGTGAAGCACATCCCCGATCCCAACCTGCCCGGCGAGATGGACGGCGATCGCCTGAAGCGCAGTGGGGTGCAGGGGGTTCTCGATCCGGGCGATGAGTTCGGGGTCGAGGCAGGTCTTCAGCTCAAAGAGGCAAACGGAGGCGAGGTAACGCTCGTCTCGATGGGGCCCGCCGACGCTCAAGAGGCAGTGAAGCGGGGGCTCTCGATGGGGGCCGACAAAGGGGTCGTCATCTCCGACGATCAATTGCAGGGCTCGGATGCCCTGGTGACCGCCCGCGTGCTTGCTGCCGCGATCAGGCGCGGCAACTTCGATCTAGTCATCGCCGGGGTCGAGTCGACCGACGGTTACACCGGAACGATGGCATCGACGCTGGCCGAGCTTCTCGATCTCCCGCAAGTGACGTTCGCGAAGTCGATCGAAGCTACGGGTGATTCCATCAAGATCAACCGGCAGACTGCAGACGGCTACCACGTCATCGAGTCGTCGCTCCCGGCGCTGATCACCGTTACCGCTGGTGTGAACGAGCCGCGCTACGCGTCGTTCAAGGGAATCATGGCCGCCAAGAAGAAGCCGGTCGAGCAACTGTCGGTTTCAGATCTTGAATTGTCCGGCGATGAGGTTGCGATCAAGCAGAGCGTCGTGAACCAGTCGCCCGCCGAGGAACGCAAAGCGGGTGAGGTCATCCAGGACGATGGGACGGCGGCGGCTCGCATCGCGGACTTCCTCGCGGAAGCGAAGGTGATCTAGCGATGACAACGTGGGTTTACACAGAAGTATCGACCGACGGAAAGCCAGACCCTGCTGCCCTCGAGATCCTGAGCAAAGCG
>JBHELU010000038.1:0-9794 GCA_046262955.1 Actinomycetota bacterium
CGAGAAGCAGAACGTCATCGTGTCGGCGCATGCAGCCCACTCGGCAGCAGGCACACCCGATGCGACGGCCGCGTTGAAGATGCGCGCTCCATCCAGGTGAACAGAAACACCGGATTCCTTGCACACCTTCGAGATCGCGCGGGCTTCGTCGAGCGGGAAGATCGTGCCGCCTGCAGAGTTGTGCGTGTTCTCGAACGCAACTACCGCAGTCCGCGGATTGTGCTCGCTCCCTGCCCGCACGGTTGCTCCCACCTGATCGGCAGTGATGACGCCCCGGTCGCCGGGCAGTGGGCGCATCATCAATCCGAGATGTGCTGCGACGGATCCGCCCTCGTAATGAAGGAAATGAGCACCGGCTTCGCACACAACCTCATCGCCGGGGCGCGCGAGCGCTCCGAGCGAAACTTGGTTGCCCATCGACCCGGTCGGCACGAACAGACCGGCTTCCTTGCCGAGTAACTCTGCAGCACGCTCCTGCAGCGCATTGACCGTTGGATCGTCACCGAAGACGTCGTCGCCGACCTCGGCTTCCGCCATCGCACGTCGCATCTCGGGCGTTGGTCTCGTAACGGTGTCGGACCGCAGATCTATGAGTTCAGGCATAAGCAAAGACTACGGTCAGCCGAAGAAGACTTCGGCCGTCTCGTAGAGGTCTGGGTCGAGCGTCTTGAGCTGGCCGACCGCTTCCCCAAGAGGGACGCGCACGATGCGCGTGCCGTGGAGGGCGACCATCTTTCCGAAGTCCCGATCGTTGATCGCGTCGATCGCAGCGACCCCGAAGCGTGTGGCGAGGACGCGGTCGAAGGCGGTTGGAGTTCCCCCACGCTGGATGTAACCGAGGATCGTGGTTCGGGTTTCGAATCCGGTTCGCTCTTCGATCTGCTTCTCGAGCTCAACACCGATTCCGCCGAGGCGAACGTGGCCGAAAGCGTCTACCGAGGCTTCTTCTTGAACGGCCTCGCTGCCTTCGATCGGAGTAGCTCCTTCGGCGACAACCACGATCGAGGACATGCTCCCGCGACGGTGACGGTGCCGGATGTGATCGCAGACCTCTTCGATGTCGAACGGTCGCTCCGGGACGAGGATCGCGTGTGCGCCTCCGGCAAGTCCTGCATAGGTTGCGATCCATCCCGCGTGACGGCCCATCACTTCCAGGACGATCACCCTGTTGTGAGATTCAGCCGTTGTGTGCAGTCGATCTATCGCATCTGTGCAGATCTGAACCGCAGTGTTGAATCCGAATGTGTAGTCGGTGGCACTGAGATCGTTGTCGATCGTCTTTGGAACGCCGACCACGTTCAGTCCTTCGGCCGTCAGCTTGTCTGCGACGCCCAAAGTGTCTTCTCCGCCCACGGCGATCAACCCGTCGATCTTTTCCTCCCGCAGCGTTTCCTTGACCCGCTCGATCCCGCCCTCTTCTTTGAAGGGGTTCGTGCGCGATGACCCCAGGATCGTTCCGCCGCGGGGCAGGATCCCCGACGTGTTGTCGGGCGTCAGGTTGACCATGTCGCCCTGAAGGACGCCGCGCCAGCCGGCACGGAAACCCACGATCGCGTGGCCATAGCGATTGATGCCCTTACGCACGACCGCGCGGATCACTGCATTCAGCCCGGGGCAGTCGCCGCCGCCCGTCAAGATCCCGATCCTCGCCATCTCCACCTCTCGTGCGCTGTAGTTGTGCGGCGATTGTCTCCTCCCTGCGGAAGCGCCGCAAACACAGGCTTTCCTCAATGGGGCCCCCGTGGTGGCCGACTTATCAATATGAGCCACTTAAGGCCGAATAGTCTGCGCGCCGTGATTGCTGCGGTATTGGCCGCAGCCGCTCTGGCCGGGGCCGGATCTGCCACCGCTTCGGGGACCGACGTCGCGTCCCTGAGACGGCAAGCGCAGAGCGTGGCGGACCGGGTCACGGCTCTCGAGCATCGACTAGAACATCTCGATCGCCGGCGGACCGACCTCTCCAGTGAGGTCGACGAGACGAGCGTGGCGATGTCGGCTCTCGATCTGCAGATAAGTGACGCCGAGACCGCGTACGAGGATGCCCGGTCCGCTTTCGTAAGCCGGGCCGTCGCGGCGTACGAATCCGGATCGACCGGCACCCAGATCGCGATGCTGCTCTCGGCCAAGGATCTAAACCAGATGTTGCTCCTGTCCGAGGCGAACGACAGAGCCGCGGCATCCAACAACGCGATGCTCGACTCGCTTCTCGCCGCTCGCGGGGCGGCCGAGCAGAAGCTCAACCAGTTGGATGAGAAGAAGCAGTCGCTACTCAGCGCGCAGAGGAAACTGGATGCGGTAGGCGACCGGATTGACGCCGGCCTGACGGCCCGCCGATCGATTCTTCACGAGCTGACCACACGCATCGCCCGACTCCAGGAAGCTGCAAAAGCTCAGGCCGCGGCTTCTCCTTCGGCATCTCTCGGGTCCTTACTCGGCCCGTCCGGTCCGGCTCCCGCCATCCCCGGGGGGTTCGCGGCGACCGGCGTCAGCTTCGAAGGGATCGCGTCGTGGTACGGACCGGGTTTCGCCGGGAGGCCAACCGCAAGCGGGCAGATCTTCGACCCGAACCTGTACACGGCGGCAAGCCTCGACTTACCGCTGGGTACTTGGCTGTACGTGACCTTCCAGGGACGAGGGGTCGTCGTCCTGGTGAACGACAGAGGGCCGTACATCGGGGGCCGAGTGCTGGACCTCAGTCACGCCGCAGCTCAGGCGCTGGGCATATCCGGCCTCGGGTGGATCAAGGCCCAGCTGCTCGTTAAGACGTGAATCTCTTGACAAGAGCAACCGTCGTGCCCCCTGGGCCCGACGCGATGTCAACCTCGTCCATCAAGCCCGACATGATCTCGAGCCCGTAACCCTTCTCTTTCTCGAAGGCCTGATTTTTTTCCTCGGTCCGTCTAACTTCGGTGCGACCCCGTCGTGACGGGTGGGCGGCGCGCGACCACTCCTGGGACGAATGGTCTTGCACCCAGAAGTACGCAGCTTGAGCATCGATGCGCCACGCGATCTGCGGCTGGATGCCATGGGATCCCGAGGTGCCGTAGAGCAACGCATTCGTGCACGCTTCAGTCACTGCAACCAAACAGTCGAACGCTTTCGATGGATCGATGCCAACGCGAGTCATGTCGGCACGGATGGCCTTACGAACGTTCGACAAACTTGCTTTGTCCTGCACGATCTTGGTTTGAACAGAGCTCGGCATGGGTGCCATCTGCTTTGGCCTATTCCCCCCGGCTAGACAGTCGCGCAGGCCCCTATTGTGACCCACATCGAGAGCGGCTACGACCGTGTTGCAAGATTTAGTGCAAGAGGTCGAAGGCGCAATGACAGAGAACCGCAAGCTCCCGCCGCCAGCATGTCCTCGATTCCGAAAACGTCCGACTCGTCGGCCATAAGCGCGATGACCTGCGTGCCGGGATAGCGCCGCATTATCTCGACGGTCGCCTCTGCGCCGGTCATGTCGGGCATGGTTGGTGCCATCAACACAACCTCCGGACGTAGAACGCCGATCAGGTCGAGGGCCTCCTGCGCGGTGCTCGCTTCACCAACCAGGTCGAACGTGGTCTCTGCCGCCAACGTGGTCCGCAACGCCATGCGGTTCTGGTCGGGCTCTTCGGCCAGCAAAAGTTTCACGTTACGAATGTCGGCAGCTGCCGAGGATCTCTGGATAGTCCTATCGGACCATCCTCCGAGCTTCGCGAAAGAACTAGCTAACGACGGGGGCGCCGAGGGTCTCGTTCACGAGCTTCAAGAAGCGCTTCACGTCGAGTGGTTTGGTCAGGTACGCGAGCGCTCCCCTGTTCATCAATCGCTCGACCTGTGACTCCGTCGCGTCTGCGCTCAAGATGACAACCGGGATCCCGTTCGTGCGCGGGTGCGCGTGCAGGATCTGGATCAACTCGTCCCCGTGCATGTCCGGCAGGTTGAGGTCCAGCAGGATCATGTCCGGCACATGCTCGCGCGCAAGATCCAGCCCGAGGCCACCGTGCATCGCTGCCATGACCTTGATGTCCGGCCGGTCGGCAAGGATGCGCTCCACGAGTCGCAGGTTCGACAGGTTGTCCTCGATGTAGAGGAGCGTCTTGTGCTCGCCCGGAAGTATCGGACTGGGCGGGGGTGTTCCTGCGGTGTGATGCGACGCATCCTGTGCATCCTGCTCGAGCGCGCTGAGCGGCGCATCGACGATCGCAAGGTCGAAGTAGAACGAGGTACCTTCGCCGACCGTGCTCTGCACGCTGAGCGTCCCGCCCATCGCCTCGACCAGTCGCTTCGATAGAGCAAGGCCAAGGCCCGTTCCCTCGACGTCGGTCTGCTCGGCCCCCAAACGGTGGAACGGCGTGAAGATGTCGCCAACCTTGTCCGGAGGGATACCCAGACCGGTGTCGCTGACGGTCACTCGCATGCGGCCGAACATGTGCTCGACGCGGACCTCGACCGAGCCGGCGGCCCTGTTGTACTTGACGGCGTTGGACAAGAGGTTCAACAGAACCTGTTTGGCGCGCTGACGGTCGGCATAGACGTGGACCTCGTAGTCGTCGGTCGTCCACGGCATCAATTCGATCGAGTTCTCCACGGCGAGCGGCCTGATCAGGTCGAAGCTCTCCTGGATCACCTCGGTCAGCGACACGGGCTCGAGTGACAGCGCGATCCGTCCACTCTCGATCCGGGCGATATCGAGCACCTCATTGATCAGTTCGAGAAGGTGCCGGCCTCCGTCGGCGATGTGATCGATGCTCTCTTTCTGCGACCCGGAAAGGTCATCGAGCTCGAGCAACTGGGCGAACCCAAGGATCGCGTTCAGGGGAGTACGCAACTCGTGAGACATACGAGACAAGAACTCGCTCTTCGCTTGGTTCGCGCGCTCTGCTTCTTCTTTCGCTATCCGGACCTGCGTCTCCGCTTGCTTGCGCTCGGCAACGTCCAGGGTGAAGCCGACCGCGCTGGTCGGGGTTGCCGACCGGTTGTCCTCGAACCGAAGCAGCGTCGCGTACCAGCGGAACTCCCCGGACTGATGGCGGAAGCGGTATTCGATCTCGACCTCGGGAACGCGCTCGGCGATCGCCCAGTCGAGCTTCCTTGTCACCGCGCCGCGGTCGTCCGGGTGCACGTTCTTGCCCCAGAAGTCCAGGCCCTTGATCTCTCCGGGCTCGTAGCCGAGCATCTGCTCGAAACGGGGGCTGACGTAGGTGAACGACATGTCGACGAGACGCAGTTTCGAGATACCACCGGGGCTCGTCGCAACCAGGTTCTCCAAGAATGTCTGCGCTTCTGCAAGATCCCCCTCGCGGTTCGCAAGCAGCGCTGCAGCGCGGTTCAGCTCGGCCCCCAATTCTCCGATCTCGTCGGAGCCGTGCCACTGCGTTTCCATGGGGCGGCCTTCGGCGAGCCATCGTGCGTTGCGCTCCAACAGATGAGTACGCCGCACGATCCCGGCGGTAAACAAGAACATCGCGAGCAGACCTCCGACGAGGCCCAACGCGAGCGTTCCGATCGAAGCGATGATCTGCCTCTGACGTTCTTTATTGACCGCTGCGACGCGCATATCGAGAACGTTGCTTTCCTCGGAGTTCATCACATCGAGCTGGGCACGAAGCTTGTCCATGGTCTTCTTGCCTGCGAGCAACTGCTCGGTCGTCGGCCTTACTCCGTTGGCAAAGTTCTGCTGGATCGAATCCATCGCATCGAGACGACCGAGAGCCAACTTGCCGATCTTCGTCGCTCGGGCCGTCTCCGATGCATTGCCCCGGACTTCAGACCGAAGCTTCACGATGGCCCGCGGAAGCTGTTGCTGTGCGGCGCTGAACGGCTGGAGAAATTGATGTTGGCCAGTCAGCAGGTATCCACGAACTCCGGTCTCTGCATCGACCGCGAGGTGGAGCACGCCTTGCACCGAGCTCTTCACCTCCATGGTGTGCTCGACCAGAGCCTGTGCTTTCTGCTCTTGGTGGGACACAACCATCGAAGACGCGCCGGCAAAAGCAACCGGTACGAGGGGGATGAGGATCACGATGATCCCTTTAGCCCTAAGGGGCAGGTTGCTCCACAAACGGACGCCGCGGCGGGGCTTGTTGCGCTTCATCGCTAAGCCGGTGAGCTAAGAGTCTCTAGATCCGTGGCGTTCTCGTAACGAGCCCGGACGTCTAGGGCCTCATCGATCGACTCGAAGAACAACTCGAGGAGCTCGGGATCGAAGTGCGTACCCGCTTGCTCGCGCATGATCTGGATGGCGTCGGGCACTGCGAAAGCGCCTCGGTAAACGCGGTTGGTCGTAAGAGCGTCGAAAACATCGGCGATCGCGGCGATGCGGCCCTCGACCGGGATGCTCTCGAAGGTGAGGCGGTTTGGATAGCCGGTACCGTCGACACGCTCGTGGTGGGTCAGCGCGATCGTCGCGGCCAGCTCGAGCAGCTCCGATCGGGAGCCGCCGAGGATCCGCTCGCCGATCTGCGCATGCTTCTCCATGATCGATCGCTCGCGCGTTGTCAGCGGTCCCGGTTTTAGCAGGATGTTGTCGGGGATCCCGATCTTGCCCACGTCATGCAGCTGGCTCGCGACTCGGATCGTCTCGCATCTCAGCGGGTCTTCGCCGAGCTTACGAGCGAGAAGAACGCAGTACTCACTCATTCGGTAAACGTGACGAGCCGTTTCGTCGTCACGGAACTCGGCGGCAACGGCGAGGCGACGGATGGTCTCTTCACGAGACACCCGTAGTTCGCGCTCCGACCGTTCCAGTCTCGTGACTGCATCCCACAGCTTTTCGGTGCGCTCCTGAAGGAGCTCTTCGAGGTTGTCGTTGTGCCCCTTCAGCGCGATGTGCAGGAAGCGGGATTCGAGGAGATTCCTGATGCGCAACTCGACCTCGGTGAGGTCAAAGGGCTTGGACAGAAAGTCCTTGGCTCCGAGCTCGAGCGCCCGCTTCTTGGCTTCGGGAGTGATGTCGGCGGTTAGAACGATCACCGGCAAGTACGAGTCCTGCGAGGTCATCTCCGAAAGCAGGGCGAGCAGTTGATACCCATCCATGTGCGGCATGTGCAGGTCGGTAAGCACCAGATCGGGCTGGATGTCCTCGCACAAGAATGGGACCTCGCGCGGGTCGGTGGTGCTCGTGATGTTCTCGAAGCCCCACCTGCGCAGGCTCGTCTCGAGCAACCGCACGTTGACGGGCTCATCGTCGACGATCAGAAGACGCGCGGCAGCCAGCGACTCTGGCGAGAGATCCCTAGCCACGATAAGCCTCTGCGGAAGCCACGCACCACACGCGGCCGCCTCCCTGAATGGCGAACATAGATATCTATCGGCTCGCTATAGGCCTGGGGTTAGGAGCGAAATCGGGAAAAATCGCGCCCTTTATCCGGCGAGGGCCTCCTCGGACAGGTCGATCTCGTCGAACGCCTGCCTCCCGGACTCCGGCAGGGGCTCGGTCGCCGTCCTGGAGGCGTATTCGTCGACGTAGGTCTGGCCGGACAGCCGCATGATCTCGTACATGATCTCGTCGGTTACCGAGCGCAGCACGAAGCGATCCTTCTCCTGGCCCGCGTAGCGACTGAGATCGAGGGGCTCCCCGAATCGGATCCGAACCTCGACCCGGCCCCGCAACCGGGGCATCTTGGCCGCCTTGGGCATCACCTCGTCGGTCCCCAGGAGCCCGACCGGGATCACGGGAACCCCGGCCGCAAGGGCCAGGCGAGCAACGCCGGTACGGCCTCTATAGATCCGGCCGTCGGGCGATCTCGTTCCTTCCGGATAGATCCCCAGGAGGTTTCCCTCCTCGAGGACCTCGAGTGCGATCTCGAGTGCCTGCTTGGAACGGTCCCCTCCGTCTCGCTCCGTCGGGATCTGCCCTACCGAGCGAAAGAACCATGCCGTCTTCCAGCTCTTGAAGTAATCGGCCTTGGCCAGGTACGTAACCTTGCGTCGCTTGATCGTGAGCGGGATGAAGAAAGAGTCGAGGAAGGACAGGTGGTTCGCGGCGATGATCGCCGGCCCTTTCTTCGGGACGTTGTCGAGCCCCTCCGGGCGGATCCGATAGATCCCACGCATCGTGGGCTTCAGGATCCCTTTGAATATCCAATACATCATGGTGAAACGACCCTCTCCGAAGCTTCCGCTCCCTCTTGCCCCCATCAGCCATGTTAGAGAATCCTTCGCGCAATGACTAGGAGAGCGAGTGAGATCGATCGACTGCACTCCGCGGTCGTAGGCCTATATCCAGCGGAGGGTCACGCCTGATGGCACAAGTGAAGATCCTGGAAGGCGCCGAAGAATTCGCGCTGGGATCCGGTCCCGTGGGCGCCCTTCTGGTCCACGGTTTCACCGGAAGTCCTCAGGGGATGAGGGGTCTCGGCGACTATCTCGCCGAGCGTGGGATCGCGGTGCTCGCTCCCCGATTGCCCGGGCACGGCACGACGTGGGAGGACCTCAATACTCGAAAGGCCGCCGAGTGGGTGACCGAAGTCGAGAACGCGTTTCATCGGATGGCGGCGGAACGTGAAGAAGTCTTCGTGGTGGCTCTCTCCTTCGGTGCCGCGCTGGCGCTCGACCTTGCAGCGCGATATCCGGACGACGTCTCTGGGTTGGTCACGCTTGCGGGGATGGTGATGACGAAAGACCCCCGCCGGCATCTCGCTCCGGTGATCCGCCGGCTCACTCGTTCATTGCCCGGCGCCGGCAACGACATCGCCGATCCGAGCGGCAAAGAGATCGTCTACGACCGTCTTCCCACAGGCGCGACCTATTACATGCTGAAGTTCCTCAAATCGGCGCGGGTAGGACTTCCCGCCGTGCGCTGCCCCATCCTCGTGATGCATGGTCGACAGGACCACACCGTCCATCCGTCAAACGCGCAGGTGATCGTCGATTCCGTCGGATCCCAAGACAAAGAGCTCGTGTGGCTCGAACGGAGCTATCACGTGATCACGCTGGATTACGAGCGCGACGAGGTCTATCGAAGGACGTACGAATTCATCAAGGGGCGCTCGCGGCATGCCCTCTGAGGACGTCACGCTCGAAGGTCACATCATCGATTCGCTCACCCTGCCGACGGTGCTCGACGAGATCGTCGAGCTGGGCGGAACCTTCGAGATCGCCGAACTTCGGGTCGGCACTCGCCACGAGGACACGTCGTTCGCGCGCATCTCAGTGTCTACCGATGATGACGACGCTCTGGCCGCGCTGGTCGAGCGACTCCAGCAGCTTGGAGCGAACCCTTCGACGGTCGAGGACGCGCAACTAGCCACGGCAGACATCGCAGGCTCGTTTCCGCCGGGCTTCTACTCCACGACGAACCTCGAAACCGAAGTGCGCGTGAGCGGCCGATGGATCCGCGTGGTTCATCCCGAGATGGATTGCGGGATCGTCGTCACAGGCGACGACGCCCGAACGATCCCGATGGCAGAGGTGACCTCCGGGTTGCAGATCGTGATGGGAGGCCTCGGGATCCGCGTTACCGCCCCGGAGAAACCCCGGGCGGACGATCGACAAGCCTTCGAGTTCATGTCCTCGAACGTCTCCAGCGAGAAGCCCAAGTCACTGCTCGTCGAGCAGGTTGCAGATCAGATGCGGGCAGTGAAGGAGCGCGGCGAACGCATCATGTGGGTGGCGGGCCCCGCAGTGGTCCATACGGGATCGGCCCCAGATGTGTGCGCCCTCATACGCGCCGGTTTCGTAGACGCGCTATTCGCCGGCAATGGAGTCGCCGCGCACGACATCGAATCCAACATGTTCGGTACATCTCTGGGCGTCTACCTCGAGCACGGCTTGCCTGCCGAGCACGGCCACGAGCACCACATCCG
>JBHELU010000039.1:0-7526 GCA_046262955.1 Actinomycetota bacterium
ACTTGCCCCGTTATGTAGTCAGACTCGGCGGACGCGAGGAAGACGAAAGCCGGCGCGATCTCCTCGGGCTCGCCGTACCTGCCGAGTGCGAAACGCTGCAGCCGGCGCTTGGCTGCTTCGGGATCTTCGAGCAACGGCTCGGTCATGGCCGTAAGTGCCGCCGGAGCCATGGCGTTTACGTTGATCGACAAAGCGCCGAGCTCCTTCGCCCACGTCTTGGTCAACCCCACGATGCCCATCTTGGCGGCCGCGTAGTTCGATTGACCGGGCGAGCCCATGAGCCCCGACGCGGATGTGACGTTGACGATCTTTCTGTGGCGCGGGGATCCGGATCCGCTCTCGGCCTTCGCGAGTGGGCGCCAGTGACGGACGACTGCTCGCCCACATGCCCACGTGCCTTTGAGGTGAACCTGGATCACCTGATCGAATTCTTCTTCGGACATGTTGTGCAGCATGCGATCGCGGAGGATGCCTGCGTTGTTCACAAGCACGTCGACTCTGCCGTAAGCCTCGAGCGCGGCGGCCAGCAGCGAATCGGCAACCTCGACCGTTCCGATGGGCTCCGAGTGCGCGACCGCCTGCCCCCCGGCCTCCTCGATCTCCTTCACGACTGCGTCGGCTGCAGCGCCGTCCGCATCGTTCACGACCAGACGTGCGCCCTGCTCGAAGAAAGCAAGCGCTATGGCACGGCCTATCCCACGACCGGCCCCGGTAACGATGCAAGCCTTGCCCTCGAGTCGCCCACTCATGTCGAGCATCTTAAGGTTGGAGACATGGAAGAGACCAAGAAGGTTGCGCTCACGCAGCAAACTTACGATCGCTTGAAGAACGATCTCGAGGAGCTCGAGGGCCCCGACCGGCAGAAGATCGTCGAAGAGATCGCGACCGCCCGCGCTCATGGCGACCTCAGCGAGAACGCGGAGTACCACGCGGCTAAAGACAAGCAGGGCCTCGCCGAAGCGCGCATCAGAGAGATCAGGGCGATGATCGAGAACGCCGAGATCATCGAGTCTCACGACGACGGCTTGGTCACCCCGGGGAAGCTAGTCACGTTGCGCGTGGCCGGGGCAGAGCCGGAGATCTACCTGTTCGGATCGCGCGAAGAGAAAGATCAGGAGCACGACGTGCTCACGCCCGAGTCGCCGATCGGACAAGCCGTCGCGGGGCGGTCTGCCGGCGACCAGGTTTCCGCAAAGGTTCCGGCCGGCGATCTAGAGATAGAGATCGTCGCCGTCGCCAGCGCGTGATGCGCTAGACGATCTGCCGGCCTTTCCTCATCACGAAGCGGACGTCCGTCAGATCCTGCCAGACCGAGGTTGGGTCGCCTCCGAGACCGACGATGTCTGCGCCGGCTCCGACCTCGAGCGACCCGATCGTGCCTAAACCGAGACGGCGACGAGGCACAACGGTTGCCGACAAGATGATGTCCCGCGCGGTCATCCCTGCAGCCGCCATAGCGCGCACCTCGCGCCGGTCGATGCCGGGTTGAGGGCCGCTGTTTCCGAGGTCGGTACCGTAAAGGATGGTTCCTCCGGCTTTGAAGAATCTCCGTGTCGTTTCGACGGCCGGCCGCCGTGCCAGCCCGTGAAAGATCGTGAGTGTCGGAACGACCGCCATGTCGGATGCGACCATGCGTTCGACATGGCGCTCATCGATGGGCCGGGATGTGAACAGCGTGTGTGCCAGTTCGTCGACACCCGCGTCGAGAGCGCGCTCCAACTGATCGATGCCGCGTGTGTGCGAGGTCACCGACTTTCCCGATCCGTGCGCGGCGTCGACGATCGCGCGAAGTTCGGCATCGCCCAAAACTGGACCGGCCCCCGGTTCGAGAGCGATCTTCACTTGAGGAGCACCTCTTTCGACGACCTCATTGACCGCAGCGCGCGCTTCGGCCGGAGTCGACACCGGTAAGCCGGTTCCTTCGGGTGCCCATCCGGCGCGTGTCGGATAGCCGCCCGGGCAAGTGATGATCGGACCTACTGCATGCACGGTGGGACCATCGAAGTTGCGCTCTTGCGACTGCCGCGCTATGTCGAAAGCGATGTCGATCGGCCACCCCAGATCGCGCACGGTGGTAACCCCGCGGCTAACGACGTCGTGGGGCCGATGGAAACCGATGTGGACATGCGCGTCGATGAAACCCGGGATGAGCGTCACGTCTCCCGCGTCGACAACGATTGCATCGGACTCATCGGACGAAGCGCTAGAGATGCTCGTAATCGCTCCGTCGACGATCTCGATGCGAGCGGGCGCGATCTGTTCGAGTTGTTCCCCGGTCAAAGCTGCGCGCGCCGTCACGACACATCGCCCGTTGGTCATTGCCAATTCATATACAATGCAGGTGCAATTACTCCCGGAGCGCTCTCGGCGCACCCCTTAGTTGCGGATCCGCCAAGAGGCGCGCCCGCCTCCCTGAAGAAAGAACCGGATGCAACAGTTAACCGAAGCAGGCACATTCGAAGAGCTTCACGTCTCGTCAGAGGTCGTCGAGAGGCTCAAGAAGAGCGACATCTCAGCGCCATTTCCCATCCAAAGCAGGGTGATCCCTCCGGCTCTCGAAGGCCGCGACGTCTTCGGGCAGGCCGAAACCGGATCGGGCAAGACCCTCGCTTTCGCCATCCCCATAATCGAGCGAGCCCCTCGCAAGAAGGGTTCGCGTCCGTTCGCCCTGGTGATGGTCCCGACCAGAGAGCTCCCCGCTCAGGTGGCCGACGAGATCAAGAAGATCGGCGGCAACCTCAGGACCATGTCCGCATACGGAGGCACTCCGGTCGTGAAGGACATCCAACGGCTCGAAAAAGGCGTCGACGTAGTGGTCGCGACGCCCGGCAGGCTGGCCGATCTTTACGAGCGAGGCGCGCTGGTCTTGGATCAGATCTCGATCCTTGTTCTTGACGAAGCCGACCGCATGCTCGATCTCGGCTTCGTGTACGACATGGACTGGCTGATCCGTAAGCTGCCGGCCGCCCGGCAAACGATGCTCTTTTCGGCAACGCTTCCCCCTTCCGTACGACAGCTCGCTCGCCGGTACACAACCGATGCCGAGCATGTCGAGATCGTCTCGACCAGCGCGACTGTCGAGAGCTCGGAACATCACTTCTTCGTGGTGCACGCGCTGGACAAGTTCCAGGTCCTTTTGACGCTGCTGGAAAGAGAACCTCGAACGATCGTCTTCGTCTCCACCAAACGATTCGCAGCGAAGCTCGAAAGTGAGCTGCGCGGAGCTGGGATCGCCGCCGCCGGACTGCACGGCGACATGCGCCAAGGCGCACGAACCACGGCGTTGGCGCGTTTTTCTGCGGGAAAGGCCAGCGTCCTGGTTGCGTCCGACGTCGCTGCCCGCGGCCTAGATGTCGAGGCAATCGCTCAAGTGATCAACTACGACCCGCCACAGGACCCCACGACTTACCTTCACCGATCTGGTCGAACCGCTCGCGCGGGCGCACCGGGGCTGGTCGTGACCCTGTGCACCTCGAAGGAGCGCGGGCACGTGAACCAGATGCTTTCGCACCTTCACCTCGACGCTGCGGTCGAGGAAGTGTTCTCCACCTCCGAAGTGCTACGCGATCTGGCGAGCTGAACGGGCATGGAGCCACAGGAACTCATCTGGGAAGGCAGGATCGGCCAGACGCCGCTTCGCGTCGGCGTTCCTCACGCCGGCCGGATCATTGCCGAGTGGGACACCCCTGAAGGCCCCCGCTTCAAGGTTTCGGACTCGCTCGACCAGTTCCAGCGAAGCGTCCTGTTCCAGTTGCTGCTCGCCGCGGGTGAGACCGACGAATCCGCGACCGAGGAGGTGCTCAACGCGGTTCGCAAGGCTCAGACCGAGCGACCCACCCGGGCGCCGGATCCTTCGTCTCAAAGACGTCGCAAGAACCCCAAAGTCAGGCAACATCGGCGTTCTCGGAGGCCTCCCCGCCGCCGCTAGCCGTAACTAATCCATAATGGGCGGATGCCACAGCGCGGGGATCCACGCGTCGTAGCGGTCCTAGCTGCGCTTGCGCGCGGAGCGTTGGGCGACGGCTATACGGCGGAGATCCCCGAGCGCATGCTGTCGACCACCGACCAACTTGCGTCGGACGCGCAGCGATCGCAGATCTTGGGCGTCTTGCGCGCGGCCGGATCCCGCGTCGGTGCGCTCGCGCTGACGGGTAGGCCGACACCTGTCTCGTGGCTTTCACGCGCAGAAGCGGAACGTGTGCTCCAGGGTTGGGCGAACTCTCGGTTCGCGTTCCAAAGACAACTGGCGTCGACGATCATCTCGCTCTCACTGTCTTCGCTGTACGCCTACCCGGGACCCGAGTGGGAGCGCATCGGATATCCCGGCCCCCTAGGTCCACCGCACGACGTTCCCAACCCGATCGAACCTTTGACTCTCGATCACGACGAGGTCATCGACTGCGACGTGGTGCTGGTTGGTTCGGGGGCCGGAGGTGGGTGCGTCGCCGATCACCTCGCAGCGCAAGGATTCGATGTCGTCGTGCTCGAGAAAGGGAACTACTACGGGCCGCGCGACTTCACCCATCTCGAGCCGGAAGCGACGCGCAACATGTACCTATACGGGATGACTCTTGCCACTTCGGACCTGGGCTGCCGGATCATCGCCGGGTCGACGCTGGGAGGCGGGACCGTCGTCAACTACACGACGTCGTTCAAGACGCCACCTCACGTCTTGCGCCAGTGGGCGGAGCAGACGGGGATCGACGCGTTCACCTCAGGTGAGATCGAGGGCTACCTCGACGAGATGGCCGAACGAGTCGACGTGAACACCGACTCGAGCGCCGCCGGGAAACGCGACGCGTTGATGGAAGAAGGCCTGAAGAAGCTCGGGTGGCACGTCGACATGATGCCGCGCTCGGTCAAGGGCTGTACCCAAGACGAGCAGTGTGGCTACTGCGGGTTCGGCTGCCGCGTGGGGGCCAAGGCGTCGCGCACCCTGCTCCAAACGGCTGCCGAGAACGGCGCGCGTCTGGTGGTGGGTGTCGATGTCAGACGGATCAAGATCTCGGACGGACGCGCAACCGGGGTCGAGGGAGTCACCTCGGACGGGCACCGAATCACCGTCAACGCGCGCGCAGTTGTCGCCACCGCAGGTTCGATCGAAACTCCGGCCCTCTTGTTGCGCTCGGGGCTTGGCGGAAAGGTCGGCCACTACTTACACCTCCACCCTGGTGTCGCTGCCTTCGGGATATTCGACGACGACGTTCGTGTGTGGGAAGGAACGCTTCAAGCCCGCTACTCCGACGAGATCAGAGATCGCGATGGGGGGTACGGACCGATCTTCGAGACGGTTCCTGCGCACCCGGGGGCCGGATCGACGACGATCCCGTGGTTGTCGGCCGCGCAGCACCGCAAGGCGATGGAGGACTACAAGAAGATCTCGTTCGTCGCGGCATTGCCGAGGGACGAAACCTGTGGGCGGATCAAACTGACTCGCGACGGTAGCCCGCGCGTTACCTACAAGCTGACGCCCGGGGACGAGCGCCGGATCGCGGACGGCGTGATCGCGGCCGCGAAGGTCGTCGAAGCAGCCGGCGCGCGCGAGATCTTTTCGCCCCACCCAGGTTCCATCTCGTACCGGCCCGGTACGTCGGGAGGCCACGAGCGCTGGGCCGAAGAGACGCGGCGCGCGGGATACGCGAACGGCGCGGTGACCTTCTTCTCATTCCACCAGATGGGCTCGTGCCGGATGGGGGTCGACCCGACAACGTCTGCAGTCGGGCCGGACAACGAGAGCCACGAAGTCCGCGACCTGTTCGTCGCGGATAGCTCGACCTTCCCGACAGCGTCCGGCGTCAATCCGATGTTGTCGATCTACGGGATCGCGAAGCGAGCGGCGAACAAGATCGCAGCTCGACTGGGCTGATACCCCTTCATAGGTGATCGACGACTCTTATCGCGACCTGATCGAGGCCGCCGATCTCAACAGTTTGTTGCGAGCGGTCGATGCTCTGTGCGAGCACAGGAAATGGGACGACCTGATCGATCTTGCCGATGCGTGCGAAGACGCTTTGGATCGCGGAAAGCAGCTGTGGCCGATCGCTGCACACATCGACTACCGGTTGGCGCTCGAGGCTCCGGGAGACATCTCCGCGTCCGTGCTCGATCCCGATGCAACACGCTTCGCGCTCGGCCCCCTTACAGAGGTTGCGGCATCGACCCACACATGGGATGACCTGGTCCCCCACATCGAGGCGCCCCAATCTGCTGCGTACGTGGCGCAGGAGCGCGTTCTCCGGGGTGAAGTTCTGTCCGGCGACGAGCGCGCTCATCCGGAGGTGTTGGAGCTGCCGCTGGAGCTGTTGTCGTGGGAGCCGCCCTACCGTCTTCCCGTCTACGCAAAGGATCACGTCGAGGTGCAGGAGCCGTGGGACCCGGTGAAGCTCGAACCCGCGAACCCGCTGCCGGCAGATCCGATCGACGATCCCGACATAGAGCACGCGTTGCTCGAGCTAGTGCGGCCGTGGACGACGGAGTCGAACGGAGCCGCGCGAGCTGCGGTCGTTTCGGGGGGGCCGGACCAAGCGGCCGCCGCGATCTCGACTCAGGTTCGCATCGCGGAGATCCCGGGAGCCGATGCTCTCCAACGGATGGCTTGGGCGGCGGCGTCGGGTGGCGCGCACGGACGCAGGCGCGGAGGTGCGCTTGGGCGTTCGCTCGCGTGGCACGTCACGGCCATTCTCTACGGGCTCGACTGGCCGGTGGCAGGAGACGAGATGGCGGCGGCTCTCGGGTACCTGCGCTTCTATCTGTGGGACGAAGGCGAGCCGGAAGAAGGCTGGGTGCTGCGGATCGCGGTGACCGATCCCGAGGACGGGTGGTCGGCGGCCATCGCGGCCACCGACCTCGTCCTCGAAGAGTGACTCGCTACTTGATGGTGTCGCCGGGTGAGAGGTCGACGATCTCGAGCCCGGAGATGTCTTTGCTCTCGGCGCGCAATTGGTCGGGGGTGCCGGGCAACGCGGGGAACGTCCCGTAGTGCATCGGCACCACGGTCTTCACGCCGAGCAACCGGATCGCTTCGGCAGCCGACGCGGGGCCCATCGTGTAGAAGTCGCCGATCGGTAGGAACGCCCAGTCGGGCTTCAGCAACTTCCCGATCAGCGCCATGTCAGAGAACACGGCGGTGTCGCCGGCGTGATAGATGCGGAAACCGTTCTCGAACTCGACGACGTATCCGGCCGCCTCGCCGCCGTAGATCGTCTGATCGCCATCGGTGATTCCACACGAGTGCACTGCATGGGTCATGTGAACCCTGCAACCGGCGATCTCTGCGGTGCCGCCCTTGTTGAACCCGATCACGTTCTCGACGCCTTTCGAGCCGAGCCATCCGGCAGTTTCCGCGATGCATCCGATCTCGGGGGTCTTGGACTTCGCGAGCTCTACCGCATCGCCGATGTGATCGAAGTGCCCGTGCGTGATGAGCATGGCGTCGAGGTCGCCTGGATCTTTCAAGTCGTCCGGACACGCTGGGTTCCCCATCACCCATGGGTCGATCAGGATCCTCTTTCCGGACGGGGTTTCCG
>JBHELU010000040.1:0-3749 GCA_046262955.1 Actinomycetota bacterium
ACCGGCCCACCGGGCACCCGCAGTACGCAACCGCCGACTGAAGCACGTGACTAGCGATTCTTCTCCCACTTGAAGAAGCGGAGGGCGAGGATTGCTCCGACGATCGCCCACACACCCATGATTCCGAGATCACCCCACCGAAATCCATTGCCAGAGCCAAGACCGGTAAATGAGGAGCTCATCGCCTCCGCGAAATGATGGATCGGAAAGAAGTTCGACACGTGCAGCAGCCAAGTCGGAATGTTGTTAAGAGGGATGAAGATGCCGGAGATGAACAGCAGCGGCAGGATGGTTGCGTTGATCACAGCGGGAGCCGCATCTGCGTTGGGGACAAACGAAGTCATAGCAACACCCAACGCCGGAAAGGTCAACGAGCCGACAAAGACCGTGACGATGAATGCAGGAAGGGTGCTTGTTGATAGGTGAACGTCGTAGAAAAGGTATCCAGCCGCCGTCACGATAGCGACTAACAGGAACGCGATCAGAACCGAGTGAGCGATCTTGCCCGCCAGGTAACCCCACGCCGGGAGGGGAGTGCCGCGCTTCCTTTTGAGTACTCCCTGCTCGCGCGAGAAGGTCAAGCTCATTGCGACGTTGGTGTAACAGGCCGTGATCACCGAGAATGCTGCAATCGCGGGAACGTAAAACGTTCGCAGGGTCACTACCTCTCCTCCGAGGTGATATTTCGTGTCCCCGAATAAAAGGTTGAACAGAACCAAGAAGATCAGCGGAAAAGCGAACGTGAAGAAAGCTGCCGCCGGATTACGCCAGAAAGATTTGTTCTCGAACCTGATCTGGCGAAGCGCCAGCGTGATGTTGCCGTTGCGCGCCGGGACCGCCGTCCCCGTCGCCACCTCCGAGCTCATTCAGTTCCCACCCTTTGCGCGTCTGAGGTCAGTTCAAGATAGACGTCTTCGAGCGAGGGTCGGGAGACGAACAGATCCTCGAGCTCTGTCCCTTGCTCGAGAACCCATGCCGTCAACTCGTGGAGCACGCGCATCGGCTCGTCGGTGTGGAATTCGAGACGCCCGTTGACGGTAGTGGCTCCCGGAGCCAGATCCTTGGGGAGCTGCTCGAGCTCGGGCGTGTTGAGGAACCCGATCTTCGTCTTCGCCGATGAGGTACCGACCAGTGATCCCGGCGGGCCCTCCGCAACGATCTCGCCGTCGACGATGATCGCTACACGGCTCGCAAGATTCTGGGCTTCGTCCATGTAGTGCGTCGTGAGAAACACGGTCTTGCCTAGGTCGACGAGATTCCGAATCATCTGCCACGCGTTCCGTCGGGCTGAGGGATCGAATCCAGTCGTCGGTTCATCTAGGAACAGCAAGTCGGGATCGCCGGCGAGTCCTACGGCAACGTCTAGTCGTCGCTGCTGCCCTCCGGACAGCTTGACTACTCGCTCGTCGCGTTTCTCGCCAAGGCCGACCACCTCGATGACCTCGTCACGCGGTCGCGGATGCGGGTAGTACCCGCGATACAGATCGACTACCTCGGCAACGGTCAGGAACGGCTCGATGCCTGTCTCTTGCAAGACGATTCCGATGCGTTCTCTGAATTCCTTCGTCGCGCTGTTTGGGTCGAAGCCCAAGACCGAGACTTCACCGGCGCTTCGACGGCGGTAGCCCTCCATGATCTCGACTGCCGTGGTCTTGCCTGCGCCGTTGGGGCCGAGTAGCGCGAACACTTCGCCGTGCGCCACCTCGAGATCGATCCCGCGCAAGGCTTCGAAGTCGCCGTAGGACTTCCTCAGGCCACTGACGCGGATCGCCGGATCGCTCACGGTGGGCAGGATAGCGACTGGCGAGCGGTTGTCCCACGGCTCGAGTCCTAGATCGCGGGCTCGAACCTTTTTGGATCTTCCATGTACTCGCGCGTAGCTTTGGCCAGGCGCGCCGCATGGAACCCATCTAGATAGCGGTGATCCATCGTTGCGCTGAGCGTGACCAACGGACGAGGAACCACTTGCCCGTCGACTACGGCGGGCTTCAACGCCACCTCGCCGACCAGCGTTAGGAAGGGGATCCGGTAATAAGGAGATAACGGCGCGTAAGCGTGCTGGATACCGAACATCCCCACGGAGCTCACCATTACGCTTCCGAATGCCTGGCGCGGCAAGCCCCACTTCTTGAGGTCCAGGTCTCGGTCTGACGTCAACCACGCAGCCGATCTGATCGCCCATCCGAGCATCCGGCGTGGCGTGCGGGCCATCATCTTCTTCGTCTTGCCGAACTCGGCGTCGTCACCACTTCTGATCCTCTGAGCTCGAGCAGCGAGCTCCTGCGCGATCTCGATAACCGGTTTCTGGTCGGCTCTCTCGACCTTTACCCCCGATAGCTCGGCGCCCGCGTCGGCAGACACGATGAAGAAAACGTCGACGGTCGGTCGCTGCACGAACGAGTCGCGATAAAGCCTGACGTTGAGATCTGGGTTCTCGCCGAGGGCATGCGCAAGAGCCTTGCCGACCATGTGGGTCATCGACAGTGGAACGTCATGAGCGGCTCTTGCTGCTTCGACGAATGCAAGCGCTTCGGTCGCGTCGATCTCCAGATCGCCGTAGATCTGTGGATCGCTTGGCTTCTTCCACGAAGCGGCCGCGATCTTGCGCCACCCCTGGATCTTTGTTTTGTCAGTCACCGGTCCAGGGTAGTGGACGGGCGGAGATGTTGCGATGGGCTACGGGTGTGCTTTGTCCCCGGGGAGCTGATCGACCTCTGTCTCGTCCCACACGGTCGTCCCCGAAAGGTCTTCGACGTTGAACTGGTAGTCGTAGACGAGCGAGCCGCCGTACGTGGCTCCGTAAGACACGATTGCCGCGGCGAGGATGGACAGGATCATCACGAAGAGCTTTGCGTAGCCGTCGTCGAACTGCACGAGCCGCACGATGATGTCGACGATCACGATCGCCGTCGTCATCAGCATCAGGGTCATGTGCCAGTTCGCCGTTCGCCACACCTGAGTGTGTTTCGCCTTACCGAGAACGCCCGTCGAACGATCGCGGTCCAGGCCCTTCCACCAATCCCAGAACCCGGTGACGGCGGTACCGAGCGAAACGATCGCGCCTCCGATGATCGTGTACGTACCGGCTAGGAAGAACGCGTGCGCGACGTCGCTGACTTGTGCGTACTCACCGGACCCGCTGTAGCCCTTGAAGTAGCTGATGATGTCGAAGACCGCGGCAAAGATGTAGGCGGTGATCGGGATATCGGTTAGAGGCGGGTGCAAAGGCTTACCCGAAAAGCCTCGCAGCCCCTTGAACTTGCGACCCTTGAGCGTCATCCCCGGCCGAATCGAAAACAACCGCGCCATCGTGCCCTCCCGTCTGCCGATCCTCGCTAACCGATCAGATGCAATAAATCGTTGTCAGTCACGAGCTTGTGCGAGAGAGAGGAACTCTTCCCGGGTCTTGGCGTCCTTGCGCAGTAACCCTGTCATCGCCGACGTAACCGTCTTTGTGCCGGCCGCTTGGATGCCGCGGATCGTCATGCACTGATGCTCTGCTTCGAGGATCACGCCGACGCCCTTAGGAGCGACGTTCTCCTCAAGCCACGTCGCGATCTGTTTCGTCATGCGCTCTTGTACTTGGAGATCGCGGGCGTAGTGCTCGACGATGCGCGCGAGCTTGCTCAAACCAAGGATCGAATCGCCCGGTATGTATCCCACGTGAGCAACTCCGTGGAACGGCAGGAGATGGTGCTCGCACAAGGACGAGAACGGGATCCTCTTCGCTATAACCAGCTCGTCGTAGC
>JBHELU010000041.1:0-13745 GCA_046262955.1 Actinomycetota bacterium
ATCGCGACCAGCTCGAGGACGACGATGGCGATCCAGGCGGTGTAGCGACCGGACGAGACTCTTTCGCCGACGAAGAGCATGACTAGATCCGCTGGGATCGGGATGGGCAGGCCCACTTCCATAAGGAGCAGCAGGCCGAAAGCCGGAGGAACGCTAGACACTCCGCCCACTCAGGTCACCTCTCGTAAGCCGTCGAGCAGTCGGTCGACGTCGTTTTCGTCGTTGTAAACGTGAGGCGCAACTCGGAGCGATCCCGCTCTCTTCGCGATGTGGACGCCCTTCTCGATGAGAGCTTCGTGAGCGGCGTCGTTCTTGGATGGGTCTTCGTGCGAGATGAACAACAGCGTCGATCGCGACGGGCCCTCGGCCGGGCTCAGCAACGTGAACGGGGTGTTGTCCAGCCCGGCAACGATCCGGTCGATGAGCGCCGCGTTGTGTGACTCGATCCGATCGATCCCCATCTCCATCAGCAATCGAAGGCTCTGCGCCCATGCCCCGAAATTCACGAAGTTGGCCGTGCAGAAGACGTCAAAAGCCGATGCACCAAGGTCGTCGCGGAGCCCGTAGTCGGCGCCGCTCCCAAGATCCGATTCGCCTATCTGTGACAACCAGTAGGCGGGGCGATTGCCGAGGGTCTCGACCACCGAGGACCGGATCCATGCGTAGCCCGTTGCGTACGGCCCGCACAGCCACTTGAAACCGCACCCAACCAGCGCGTCGACGGGGGCCGACGAGATGTCGAGAACACGCGTTCCGACTGCCTGCGAACCGTTGAGCACGAACAGGACATCGTTGTCGCGACACACGTTGCCGATCGCCTCTACATCGATCGCGTGGCCGGTGAACGAGAAAACCCAGCTCGACGCGAACACACGCGTTGCCGGAGTGATCGCGCCGGCAACATCCTCCGCAGTCACCACCGCCCCTGAAGGCTTCAACAAACGAACGTTGATCCCGCGCTCGCGGAGCGGAAACCAAGTGACCACGGTCGCGGGGAAGTCGCCGTCCACCACGAGGACTTCGTCGCCTTCTTTCAATGGGAGCCCGTGCGCGAGCAGGTTCAGTCCGTAGCTCGTGCTGTTTCCCAAGATGACCTCGACGGGAGGTGCTCCGATCACTGGAGACAGCGCGGCCCTAAGCGTCGCGGGCATGTCCCAGAACTCCGAGTCCTCCAAGGACCAGGGGGACGCTTTCTCGTCGAGCGCTTCTTCCGCGACGTCGCGAGCGCTTTGCGGAAGCGGTCCTTGGTGTGCAGCGTTCAGCCACACACGTTGTCGTGCTGCCGCGAACTCGCGTTCTACGAGGGCGCGATCGACCGAGGTCACCACTCGCTTATGGTGCCAGCCCTTCAGGAACCGGTCGAGAAGATCTGGTAGGTCGCCTCTCGAGCCTGATGGTCGATAGCCATGTACTGGTCGGTTGTGGACCGGTCGGGCGCATCCGCTTCCCCCATCAGCACCTTGTGAGCCAGCTCGATCGCCGGATCGTCGACCGCTCCGTAACCGATCTGCAGATATTCGGGGTATCCGTCGGGGACGTCGGTCCATTTGACCGGCGTCGGGTTGTACGGCGCATCGGTTGCGCCGCAGGCCGGGCCGTCCTCGTGCTGAGCCTTCGGGCGCGGAGTCGCGGTTACGTATAGCACTCGCTTCCACTCATCCAGCGTGAACTTCCCATCGGCCAGCGGGCCCTTGGAAACGAGACCCGCGGGGCCGCGTGCAACGACACCGTCGTGCACACCGGTCGACGTGTCGCCCAGGATGCGGCGGGCGTCGAGCAATTCCCGGGCGGCTCCGCCGGCGGCAAACGGCGTCGCGGCGGAAGTGCCTCCTCCAACGGTGCCGTCCGACTTCGTCGTCGAATCCATCTACGCGGCCCACGAGTCGCACGAATCCGAGACGACATCCGGTGGGAATCCCGGCCACGTGCTCATGTATCCCGAGTCGTCACCGCCGACGATGATTGCCGATGGAGTCAGGTGTGGGCTCAGCAACGTCGGGTGTCCGACGGCTCCACCTCGGAACGCGGCGCCGTTGCCAGATGCCCAGAACGCAAGGTGCTTCTTCGAGACCTCCTCGACAGCGCGCACGAGCTCGGGGTTTGCGCCTACCAAGCCAACTTGCCCCGTCGGATCCCAAACGGGAACCAACGGCCCCCACGAGTTCGATTGCGCATCGATCCATCCGGCATTGTTCGCGGCCCACTTGATCGCGGAGATCGCCGGCGCGGTCGAGCCACCGGGGCTGAGCAGATTGATGCTCGTCGGGAACTGGACCATGACCGTCCGGCATTCAGGGCACGCGCCGTAGTCGACGGATGTCGCGCGGGAAGACGTCATCGTGCCGTGTCCTTGCGCGTCCAGGATGTGACCTTCGGCAGCCGGTTTCTTGTCGGCGCAATTCAGCTTGTCGGGCTTCTCGAAAGTGATCGCGCCGATGATCTTCGTTCCGGGGATCCAATAAAGCTTTCCGGGCTGGATCTTCGACCAGATGCGCTCGCAGTCTGCATGCACGGCCGTCCAGTAGTCGGGAGCGTCCAGGGTCAAATGAAGAGCCGTCGCGTTTTTCGGGTACCCCGGGATATAGGTGCCGGGATAGCGATAAGCCCGCGGGGTGTTGTCGCGGAAGGTCTCGTGGTATGGGTTGATGCCCGTATCGACCAGCGACACGACGGCGTTCGCCCCTGCCGTGTGCGATGCCGGCGCAGCATGAGCTTGGATAGACACCAAAGAGCTCCCGCACACGAGAGCCGCGATCAGAGCTGCAGTTCGTCTCACCTGATGCCCCCTACCTAGATGTCGAGGAAGAGTTCGGCGCCCGGCCCCCCGACCCTTCTAGATGGAGGTACGTCAAAGTGAGCAGGGCGTAACTGGTGGTCAGGGCTCCAGGCGCAGGCGGCGGCGGGATTCGGTGTGGAGGTGGTTGAGCGTCTGCTCGGCCCAATAACGTCCGGCCCCGGCGAGAACGATCGGAACACCGACCGCCCACAGGAAATCGACGCCCGAAAGATGAGCGCTTTCCCATCCGATGAATGCAGTAGCCACCGACAGCACGGCGGCGAAGTCTGCAACCCACCTGAAAGGCAGCTCCAGGCGGGAGTGAGGACGCCGTAGCCACGACTCGAAGCCGACAGATCGATGCTCGAGGTGCTCGTTGATCGTGCTCTCGAGGGCGATCAGATAATCCTGCGCGCGTACCGCTCTGATCGACTCTTCGAGCCATGCCGAAACGATCAGCTGAAGGAACAGTGGAGCTCCGAAGCAAAAGATGCCGACCAGGATCGAGCGTGAGTGCGCAAGACCGCTGGCTACGGCTCCCCCACCGAGCAGAGCAGCGACCCCCGCGACGCCCGATGCCAGGATCTGCGTCCGCCGTGTCATCGACGCGCGGCGTTCCGCGTGCACGGCTTCGAACTCGCGTCCCCGGTAGTGCGCGCCTTCGTTTACGCGACGGGGGCCGCGAGTCACCAGTCGGTGCGGCTCGGAAGTGTCGGCATCCGCGGGGGCCGCATCGGAAGGTTCGGCTGCGCCGGCGGGGTCAACTTCTTCGAGGACGACCACTTGTACAGGTTCGGCCGTTTCGGCCGCGACTTCGGCTGCGATCGTCTCGGCTATGCGCTCGGGGAGCGACGGCTCGGCGGTCAAGGGTGGGGTTGCGACGGGCTCCTCCGCGGCGCTCTGCACTTCGGCCCGAACAACAACCGGTTCCTCAGGGGAGCGTTTATGACGCGGAAGGATCGCCGACCCTTGAACAACGTACGCGCTCGGGTCGTACACCCCGGCCGAACGTGAATCGGCTCCCGCGCTTTCGATCGGCTGAGTAGCCCCGGTGTCGGCGCTCATAGCTGCGTGAGGTATCGCGCTTGCGTACGGAGGTTGGCCTTGAACACCGTAAGAGGACGAGCCTTGGAAGGGTCGCCGCTCTTGGCTCTGGCCAGCGGGACCACGATGGTGCCCACGCTCGCGACCTCGGACACCAGGTCCCAGTCGGCAGGGAACTCATCCGGAGCCATGAACAGCCGGGGTTCGCCGCGCCATGCTTCCAACAGGTCGTCGTGGGTCAGACCGTCCCACTTGCTCAGCTGCGCCCGGTTGCCGTCGTCGATCTCGAATGGATCGAGCGCATCGAGCAGATCGGGGTCGAATCGGTCCGGTGCCATGACGCCCGACCTTAACGTCGAGCGCGGGTGGCATGCCGCCACGCCCGGCTAGCTGCAGGCTCCAGGTATGGGCACCTGTTGGTCGCTCTTCATATGCCAGGTGGACGACGACGAGACGCCGCCGCCGGCCTCCAAGCAGTAGCCGCTCGCATCGGCCGATGGGACCGTCAGGCTTACGGCCGTGGGGATGTTCAGACCGTCGGCTCGCAGGGCGTTGACGTCGGTCGTGTAGGTGTTGTTGAGCCCGAAGTAGTCGTCCTCGGTCACGCCGGCGCTCTGTAAGGTCGCGGTCATCTGCACGATCGACGCTTTGTTCGATTGGTCGATCACGCCCACACTCGCAGTGGCACAAGCCGGCCCCAGGACGGCCGTCAAGAGCACGGCTACGAGTGCGCGTTTCATATTCAGGTAATCGGCATAACGCCGGCGCCTCCTGAGAGGCTCCGGCCGGGCTAGCCCCGCTTGGGGCTGACGATCGGAACCGAGCGATTGAGCGGGTCACGGAGCCTCGCCTTGATGGAGCGCTTCCGCGGCTGCGAGGCCCCCGACGTCACGTTCCCTCTGATGTGGGCCTCGATCTCGGGCGTGAGCTTGGATCCGTCTTCAGTCGCCAGCTCGAAGCGGTCAACCACGCGGCCGTCGATCGTTGCCACATGTGCGGCCAGCACGGTCGCACCCGCCGCCGCGATGGCTGTCGACACGTTGTGGAGCAATCTTCGTCGATCGGGAGCCGTCACGTCGCAGAGAGTCGACCAGGGAGATGCGTCGTCATCGAAAGCAATCTCGGACCCGGGAACCGCGTCGCCGACCAAGGGTGAGCCTAGGTTCTGTTCGATAGCATGAGCGAGCTTGTTTCCGTCGGGTGCGACCGATGATTCGATGTCGAAGGACTGGATCGCGGCACCGTCGGGCCATGTCGCAACCGAGCAGGCGACCACGTCGATACCTTCGTCGGCAAATACCTGCGAAGTCCAGGCAAGAAGACCCTTTCGGTCGTGCGCCGCGAGATCGAGGTGCCATCGATCCCCAACGTCGCCCGACACGTTTACGCGCACCGAGTCTTTCTCTGGTACCGGTTCGAGAAGTATCGCGTGCTCGGCGATCCGACCAACTGCAGTTTGCGCGACGTAACTGCGAGGCGCGCTGCGGGCGCGCTCGGCGACCTCCGGGGTTTGGGCAAGACGGGCGGCGTCGATGCGCCGGCGTTCGATCGCGTTCTCTTGCGTAGGGGCCGACTTCGAGATCGTCGCTTCTATCAACCTATGCAACTCGTCGAGTCGTCGTCGATCGACGATGTCGAGATCGCCCGAGGCGATGCTCAAGACGTATAGGGCGCGAGCCCGTTCGAGCTCATGCAGGTGCACCGCGAGGCGCGTGACATTGGCTTCGGAGGTTGCACCCTGACGTGTCGCGGAAGAACGCAGCATGCTCTGGCTTTGAACCAAAAGCGCGATCTCCTGTTCGGCCCCCGCACCGAGATCGAGTCGCTTCACCAATCTCCTCGCCACACCGACCGGCGGAGGCTCGTCGCCTTCCACGTCAAGTATCAGCGCGGCGAGCATCAACCACTCGGGATGCTTCAGCTCGTGGAACGCCTGCGTTGCGCCTTCGTCTGTGGCAGCTACTTCGTGAACCCGCTCGAGGAGGTTCCACCTAAGTGCGTGGCTGGGGTCCAGCTCGCTTCGGTCCGCGCGTCGTCTATCGAGGGCAGCGGCAAGCTCCGGCAACGCCCGCTCGAGGATAGGAGCCATCTCGAGGAAACGCCACGACCGGACGTGTCCGGTTCTGAGCAACTCGAAGAACAACGGCTTCGTGGTGGCATCCCACGCGGTCGATCCCGAATCGATCGAGCCCATCCAATCGAGCAACCGGGGACCCGGGCGCGCATCGGTGACAAGGAGGGCAGCTCGAAGCGCGATCTCGAGGTCGCGGCCCGGCGGAGGTCGCTCCACGACAAGGTCGACGACACCGTCGGCCGTTCGCAACCATCCTCCGGGCGGTGCCTTCTGGGCGGTAGCGATCGGTGCACCCGCCCTCGAGCGCAACGATGTGAGCCGGCGACGAAGGGCTGGGGGCGTAACCAGAGTGGTCACGAGCACGACAAGCAGTAACGAGGCGTAGAGCTGCTGGTCGATGATCCCCGCGCGCAAGCCAAGCCCGGCGAAGATCAGCCCGACTTCGCCCCGAGGGATCATGCCGAGTCCGATCAGCATCTTGTCGCCCGGCGACCCATACGCGCCGATCGATGCTGCGATCTTTCCAACGATGGCGATCGCCAGCAGCGCGACACCAAGCAGAAGGACTTGAGGGTGAAAGAAACGTTGCACCTGAGCGTCGATACCGATCTGCAAGAAGAAGATAGGGACGAACAGTTGAGCTAACGGTGCTAGATCGCGGCGTGCTCTGTCCGCATGCGAACTACCTGCGATGGAGATCCCCGCGACGAATCCACCGACGATTGGAGCCAGGCCCGCGGCTCCGGCAAGCACCGCAAATCCGAGCGCGATCGCCAGCGCCAGCGATCCCAGCGTTCCCCTGGATCGAGATATCCGCTGGACCCCCTCGAACAACAGGTCGGCCACACGGCCCCCTGCGACCCCCGACACGAGCAAGAACGCGAGCGCAACAACCAGAACGAGTCCGATCTGCGCGGCCGAGATATCGCCAGACGTCGCGGCCTTCATGACTATCGTTAGGATGATCAGTCCAAGGACGTCGTCTGCAACGGCCGCGCCGAGGACGGTACGAGCCTCCACTTTTGCAAGGACGCGCAGATCCGAGAACACCCTCGCGGTGATCCCGACGCTCGTGGCCGTCAGTGCCCCGCCCAGGAAGATGGCAACCGTCGTGGAATGGCCGAACGCGATCGCTGCTGAAAATCCACCTGCGAACGGAAGCGCAACACCCACGATCGCTACGAACAACGAAGACCGTCCCACGCGAAGAAGGTCGCCGATACGCATCCCTAAACCGACGTCGACCAACAACAAGATCACGCCAAGCTCGCCCAGCACGCGCAGGACTTGATCGCTACTAACGATCCCGAGAAGTGAAGGCCCGATCAGGATGCCGGTGACGATCTCTGCCACCACCGTCGGAATGTGAACCCGGTCCGCGAGCTCGGCCGCGGCCTTCGCCGCGACCACAACAATCAGGACATGAAGCAGAACCGGCGCGACGTCATTCACAGCGGTGCAGATCTAGGCGAAGTCATCTCGGAAACGGTTGCGCGGGCGAGAGCGTCGTCCACCCCCGCCCGCCACAAACCAACCCTCCTACTCGAGCGTGCCGACGACTACCGGCTCGTCCGTCTTGTGTCCGTTGCCGTTTCCGTTCGTGGTTTCGGAGAGGACCACACCCGTGAACTCGGGGTAGGCGAGCACGCCCATCTCGGGCATGTCGAGTCCCAACCGCTCGTGCGCTTCCTCGGAGCGGATCCCGCCCTTGGTGAGGCGGTTCTGGATCGAGAAGAACGCGTAAGCGATCCCAAACATCACAGTCATCAGCACGACGCAAGACACGATTTGAGCGCCGAGCTGGCCCGCATCGCCGTAAAGGAGGCCGCGTACACCGGTTGTTGCGTTCACGGCCGTGCCGTTCCAGCCGACGCCATAGGTCCCGTCCGCGAAGATCCCGACACAGAGCACACCGAACAATCCACAAACTCCATGCACCGAGATGGCGCCCACCGGGTCGTCGATGCCCCTGCGCTCGAAGAACCCGATGGCGTGGATGACAATGACGGCTGCGATCGATCCGATCAACGCCGCGGCCCACGGCTGAACGAACGCGCACGGGGCCGTGATCGCAACCAATCCGGCAAGCATTCCGTTGGCAGCCATGCCCGGATCGAACTTCTCTGTGCGCATGAAGATGTAGATCAACGCGACGGTCGCTCCGAACGCAGCCGCGATCGCGGTGTTGGCAGCGACGACGGTGAACCGCAGGTCCGTCGCTGCCAGAGTCGACGCAGCGTTGAAGCCGAACCATCCGAACAACAGGATGAACGTCCCCAGCATCGCCATCGGGATGTGGTGCGCAGCGAGCGTTCGAGGTTTTCCATCGGGTCCGTACTTGCCCAACCGGGGGCCGAGAACCATCGCGCCGGCAAGAGCTGCGACACCGCCCATCGCGTGAACGACGCCCGAGCCGGCGAAGTCAACGACACCATGACCGAGGTGGAAGAACCCGTTGCCGAGCTGGCTCAACCAGCCGCCACCCCACACCCAGTTGCCGTACAGCGGGTAGAAGATCGCACCACAGAACAAGCCCCAGTAGATGAACGACCGGAACTTCCACCGCTCGGCCATCGACCCCGTGGGGATGGTGGCGGTTGTGTCCATGAACGCGACCATGTACAGGAAGAAAGCCAAGACCGCGACGTCGTACCCACGGCCCGACATCGCCCAGCCGCCACCGGACAGGATGCCCCCGTGCGAACCGAACTTGATCAACCAGTCCCCGACCGCGTGGTTGTAGCCGATGATCGGGACGGTGAACGATCCGAACATGAACGAGTAACCGACCAGGAAGAACGCGACGAAGCCCAGGCCGAAGATGGCGAAGTTAGTCGTGACGACGTGCGCCGCGTGCTTCGCCCTACAGAAACCGGTTTCGACCAACGCGAATCCGGCCTGCATGAAGATGACCAGTACGGCACCGATGATCACCCACAGCAGGTTCAGCCCATAGTCACTGTGGGTCAGCGCCGGCGCCGACTTGCCCAGCTTTCCGCCGGTGGGGTCGGCCCATGCCGTTGCGCTCAAGGCGATCAAGAAGGCGAAGGTCATGGCGACGGCCATGGCCCGTTTGACTAACTGCATGTACTTCCCCTCCCTCTAGGAGTCCGATGTCGTTGTGAGGACGCTAGAGAGATCACATTGCGGGCCGGTTTCTCGTTTGTTACGGGCGTGAAAGAACTATGTTTCGAAACGCGCGCGAGAACCCAGGAGGTTGCTTGATCACCCGTCGAATGCTCGTCTTGCTGTGCTCCCTCCTCGCGGCGTCACCGCTCGTCGCGATTGGCACGGCCCGGGCACAAGAGCTCCAATACCGCACCGAGCACTTCGTGATCACGTGGTCCGCTGATGCCCGGGGCAGTGCTGCGATCGATACGCACGACCGAGACCACAACGGCGTCCCGGATTCGGTCGAGCGCATGGCCGCAGCTTTCGAGGCTGCGCGTAGGTTCGAACTCGGGTCCCTCGGCTACCAGGAACCCCCGACGGGCGGCCGGTATCCCTTGTACGTCTCCGCCACGACGGATTCCGGCTACACGCGGACGCGGCCGGGGGGAAGCGGAAACTTGCGACCCTCGTTCACCGTGATCCCCACCTATCTGATGCAGTCGGACGCGTCGACCGGTCAATTGAAAGCGTTTGCCGGCCACGAGTACTTCCACGCGATCCAGAACGGCTACGACGCGTCGGAGGACCCATGGATCAAGGAGGCGAGCTCATCGTGGATGGAAGGACGCTTCGCCCCTCACGCCCATCACGAGTACGGATACCTGCCCTTCTTCATTCCGAACCTCGATGCCGGGCTGACGAGCCAAGGCGGGCTGCACGAGTACGGCGCGTTTCTGTTTCTGCAGTACCTGACCGAGCGCTATGGAGGGGGCCCCGTCGATGGAGCCGGGATCGTGAAGGAGCTATGGGAGGACATGGCGGTGCCCGAAGCAGTACCGGGCGCGCCGGACGACGACGCGCTCGGAGCGATCTCGAGGGTACTTACAGCACGCGGCACGACGCTCGCCGCCGCATGGCGGGAGTTCCTCGTATGGAACTGGCAGCTCGATAGGTTTGCCGAGGGCCGCGGCTACCAACATGCCGTTGCTGGAACGGGATGGCCGACCGCATCGACGACGTCGGTCGGGGTCGAGTCGTGCAGGCTCGAAACGCCGTCGACGTTGCTTCCCGCGGTCAGCGGAAGCTACGAGCGTTTCCTTCCCGGTCATCTCCCGGCTCGGTTGGCGCGGTTGACCGTCGAAGGACCAACGGGAAGCGTTGCGACCGCGGTTGTCAAACGGCGCTCCGGGCCAAGCGAAGTTCGGGATCTCACGTTCGATGGAAGTGGCCTTGCGACGACGGATCTCGACTTCGGCGGCAATGCCTCGGGAACCGTGACGCTCGCGGTCGGCAATGCGACGACAGCTGAGTCCGGCCCTATCGCCTATTCGTTGCGCTCACTCGGCGAGAGAGCGGTTCAGGCCGGTTCGATTCAAGGCTCGAGCTCGATCGTGTGGGGATCGGGCGTCCGGCTGAGTGGGGTCGTCATGTGCAACGGGATCCCGGCCCCCCACGCGGCCATTCAAGTCACGAAGACCGAAGGTGGCTCCAGCACTACATTCGATCTGACGACCGACGATCATGGGATGTGGTCGCTCATCGACGCGCCTCAATCAAACGCGACGTTCTCGGCGACCGTGGTTGACCCGCTGATCTCTAGCGCGACGTCCAGCCCATTCGGCGTCGGAGTTCACGAAGCCGTCATGATGGAGCTGAACTCCGATCAAGTCACCGACGGGTCTCCTATAGAGCTTCACGGCACGGCCATGCCGGTTCATCCCGTGACCGTCCTAGTGCAATTCAGGCGGCCGAGCGGCGACTGGCAAACCGGCCCCTCGGTCGAGACCGACGATGCAGGTAGCTACGACACGGCTTTCGTGCTGCCCGGGCCCGGCGATTGGGAGGTACGCACCGTCGTTCCCGACACTGGGGACGGGGATCACCTGCCGGGCAACAGCGTCCCGCGATTAGTGAGCGTCGCCGAAGCCCAATGAACTGCGTCCTCTAGGGGCCGGCTTGGATCAGCGCCCAGTGGAACTGGTGGTCCGAGTAGAACTTGGCCGGATCGGCTTGATCTGCCTTCGTGTACGTGTAATCGGAGCCGGCGGCTGCGGTTCCTGCCTTGGCGAAGATGAAGTCCACTCCCGGCTTGGCCGGAAGGTGCCCCAGCCCAACGATCTGCCCGTAGCTGAAAAGAGTGTCCGAGAAACGAAGGCCGGATGTCATCTGGCTCCAGAACGGTGCCGGCTGGCAGTCTCGAGCGGATTCGTTGAGACACCTTGGGCTGTTGAAGTCTCCGCCGATCACCGGGATCGCACGGGGGTAAGTCGTCTTCACTGTGTGAGCAACTCGGTCCGCCCACCGCTTCTTGTACTCATTGCTGACGTCGCGGCTCTTGAAGTTCCAGTTCGGTACGAAGTGCAGGCTGGCCAATGCGTACATCGTTCCCGTCGAGCGCTGCTGTGCCAGTGCGTAGGCGACCTTCTTGCTCGTGTTCGGGATCCCCGGCGCGGTATCTCCCAGTGCGTAGGTATTCGTGAGGTAATGGCCCCGTCCGACGCGGCGCATCGTCGAAGAGTTCAGCAAGATGGCCGTTTCGGTCGTGAACATCTTGTCGCCCACCATGTGCCACGCAACCGGGCCGGGAGCAACGGCGACCACGTACTTCTTGCCGATCTCCCGCGACAGGCGCTTCGCAACTTCGCGGGCAACCGTGGCCGTGACCTCTTGCAGCAGCAGCACGTCGGGAGCCGACGAGACGCCGTACCGGACACGGTGAGCGAAGACGAGCATGTCGTGAGAGTGGGCGACGTCCTGCGGAACAAAGACCTCGTCCAAGTTGGCGGTCACGACGAGGAGCTCGTGGCTCGGTGAACGCCCGAGGCCGTGCTTCGCGGCGTGGGAAACGCCGGTGAGCGCCAGTGTCGTCAGTACGACCAGAAGAGCACCGACGATCGTGCGCTTTGTTCTCGGATGTGATGCTCGATACATGCTGGCGTCCCTCTAGGTAGCCGGGCTGCCTCGGCGGAGCGAGGCCCCTTGCTTTGCGTCCCCGCCTCACGGCGGGTTTGCCTTTTTCTAGGGGTCAACACTCGAGACCAGGCGTGCGCCTGGTTCTCGATGCCCCTGATTTTCCCAATCGGCAAGAAGAAAAGGAGAGTTGAAAAGGTGCTTCGTGGCGTGCCGTCTGGAGTCGCCTTCTGTTAACGGATGAGTCAGATGAGTTTGCTGAGGCAGGCGACGTGGCGCTACCAGGAATCCTCCAGGTGGCAGCGAATCTTTAGACAGCTTTAGACGGAAGCTCGGCGCGCCTTCGAGGCGAGCCTGATCGAGAGGGTGGGATGAATAAGAAATCGCTCGCTTTGATGGTCACGATGGGGATCGCAGCAGTTGTCGCGTTTGCTCCCGCAGGTGAGGCGGGCCGCCGCGCCCAGGCTCACGTTTGGGAGAAACCGGTCCTCGTAAGCGACAAGCTCGCCCACCGCGAGACAAGCCTCGCTCTCGACCCGACGAACGTGAACAACGTATTCATCTGCGACCCGTCGGGCGTCCCAAACACTCAGTACAACCAGTCGTACTTCCACTCGTCACAAGACGGGGGCAAGACGTGGAAGTTCACGCGCGTCGAGACCTCGACCACCGACACGCGCGATCACACCTACGAAGGTGGTGACTGCGACGTTGCGTTCGATGCGAAAGGAACCATGTATTCGGCCGACACGTGGCTGGGCGACCTCTCCATCGGTCACAGCACGGACGGGGGCAAGACGTGGGACGGCACGGCGCTGGCGGGAACGAGCCCGATCGTCGACCGTCCATGGCTCGTCGGTGGCCCGGCAGGCACGCTTTACGCGAGCTACCAAGACCTTCAGTGCTGCAGCCCGTCCGCGATCTGGTTCACGAAGTCGACCGACTACGGCATGACGTTCTCACCTGCGACTCCGGTCACGACCTTCGCCGGACAAGCCCCGTCGGGCGTTCCGCAGGGGCCCGACGGCGCCTTTACATGGGAGGGCAACTTCGTGGTCGGCGGTAAGGGGCAGGACATCTACCTCGTTTACACGCGACGCCAGACTTCCGGGGTCGAAGGCGTCGAGGGCCCCGAGACCGTGTGGGTCGCGGCCAGTCACGACGGCGGTACGACGTTCAATTCGCACCTCGTCGCGTCGATGCCGGGCCCCGCGAGCTACCTCTACCCGAGCATCGGGATGGACGGGGCGGGCGGTCTGCACGTGGTGTTCTCATCCGCTCGCGGGAAGAAGGATCACCCCATCTGGTACTCGTACTCGACCGACAAGGCCGAGCACTGGTCCAAGGCGACTCCGATCCTGACTGGGGTTGCCGGTTACTCGCCGTGGGTCGCGGGCGGAGCGAACGGCGGCGACGCCGCGGTCGCGTGGTACGGCTCGCCGGACCCCAAGACGACGGACGCGACCAAGTCGGACTGGTACTTCTACACGGCCCGCGTCTCTCACAAGGGAGGCGACGTGCAGTTCTCATCGGCTGAGCCGACGACGAAGACACCAATCTTCCAAGGGAAGCAGTACATCCCCGAATTCGAGATGGTCAGGCTCGACCAGGAGGGCAACATCCACATCGGGATGAGCGCCTACCGGGTCAACCCAACCAGTCACCAGGTCAACTGGGCGGTCTACTACCAGCGTCAGAAGCTCCAATAGCTCAGAAACTAGTACAAAAGGGCTCGTCGCTCGATCGCGCTCGCCTCAATCACGGACTCTTGGATTTGCGCGCAACGAATAGCCAGGACTTTCGTTTGATTAGGTGGAACATATGGGTAGT
>JBHELU010000042.1:0-11913 GCA_046262955.1 Actinomycetota bacterium
CCCTCGTGCTGCTCACGAGGGGATTGGACTGACGACAGCAGCGTCATGCGATAGCTAATCGCGGAAGCGGCCCCGCCATCTGGAGCCTTATTTAGTGGGGCGTACTGGGATTGAACCAGTGACCTCTTGCGTGTCGAGCAAGCGCTCTCCCGCTGAGCTAACGCCCCCTGTGAAGCGGAGAACTCGGTGAGTTTACCTAAAGGCCGACTGGGCCCGGCTCCCGATCGCGCAGCCCAAACAGATCGCAGTGTGAGGAGCGCTTAAGAGGATCAGCGCGACTTCCCTCGCTTCTTTGTATGGATCTCCCGCTTAGAGCGGGAGTAATGCGAAAAGAAAGAGGCGGCGAGCGGAATCGAACCGCTGTGCAGGGATTTGCAGTCCCTTGCCTAAGCCACTCGGCCACGCCGCCAGGTTGCGACGCCGCAGGATAACGCCGCGCAATCGCAGCTATTCCCCTGCCCGGCCCCCGTGAGACGTGCGCGGGCGATCGAGCGTGCCCGTGGCCGTAGCGGCGATCGCGGTCCATGCGGCTCCCAAGGTCAGCCCGGCCCCTACATCGGTGGGCCAGTGCACTCCGAGATACACGCGGCTGAACGCGACGGCCCCTGGAACTACGAGCGCGGTCGCCCACACCCACACGGACGTTTTCCAACCAAGCCTGCGTGTCACCACGTATGCAACAGCAAGGAAGAACGCTGCCGAGACCGTTGCGTGCCCGCTCGGAAACGAGCTACCGCCGACATGGATGGCGGGGGCGATCATAGGTCGGGGTCGATCCACCAACGCTTTCAGAACGTTGAACAATCCGTACGCGCCCGCCACCGTTCCGGTAAGGAATGCCGCCCACCGCGCTTTCCTCGTGACCGCAATCGCCGCAGCCGCAACGACGAGCGTCGCCGGGATGATGAATGCGTTGCTGCCGAAAAACGTCACCACCTTCATCGCGGTCGTCAACCCGGCCGTGCGGTGCTCCACCAGGTACCGAAGCATCGGTCGATCGACCAACGACAGCTCGTCGTGCGCGATGACGTCTTGAACGATGGATCCGAACGCCCACGCGATCAGCACGATCAACACGAGACCTGCTGTGACGAAAAGCCCGAATCTCTCTCCGGGATCGAAACGCGCGGCCAGCCAGTCGAGCTGCCTGCGGCGTCGAGAGCGGAAGCGCGCGATCCGCGGGCGTTCGAGGAAGCGCTGCCAGCGAGCGCGGAAGTCCTCACGGTGGCCCGCGATCCATCTCACCAGAAAGACGATGGCCACGATCGCTACCGCCATGATCAGCAGCAGCAAACTGGCGCGCCCGGCCCAGTCCTCGACCACGTGATACGAGCGGCCCGCGGCATAACCGAGCAAGATGAAACCGGTTGCCCACGTCACGCCCCCCGCGACGTTGTACGCGAGGAACGTCCCATATGGGATCTCTGCCATACCTGCGAGCCCCGGCACGAGCGCGCGGAGCACACCAACGAATCGGCCGAGGAAGACCGCGCGGCCCCCTCGTCGCCGGAGATAGTCCTGGGCCTTTCGCCATCGCTCGTCACCGATGCGCCGCCCGAGCCAGGAGCTGGTCATCCGGGGGCCGAGCTTGCGTCCGACCTCGTAGCCGATCGAGTCGCCGATGACGGCCCCCAAGCAACCCACCACGATCATCAGCCAGAGCGACGCCCGCCCCTGGTAGCAGACGACGCCGGCGATCAGCATCGCGGTCTCGCCCGGGACGAACAGCCCGACGAACGCCGAAGCTTCGGCCGCGGCGAGAACAAAAAGAAGGACGTACGCCCACGGATCCGCCAGGCGTAGGAGGAAACTCACGAGGGTTTGCTATCACAGCGCGTAACGGGGGGCGTTGTTCGATGGTCTATCTATCGCTAGGGTGACCGACCTACAACCAACCGGCAGACGAAAGAAGGAGATCTGAATGAGCACTCTCGCCGAGGCAATCGCTGCGAAACCACGAGCCCGTTCTTCGGTCGCCACCGACGCGACCCTCGTGGTGCTTGGAAGCCTGGTGGTTGCCGGTCTGGCGCAGATCTCCGTTCATCTGGGCTTCACCCCGGTACCGATCACGGGTCAGACCCTCGGCGTCCTGCTCGTCGGCGGAGCACTAGGGGCATGGCGAGGCGGAGCTGCGCTCGCTCTCTACCTTCTGGAAGGCGCGCTCGGAGCACCTTTCTTTGCGTCCGGCACGCACGGTGTTTCGCTGCTGAAAGCGTCCTCGGCGACCGGCGGCTATCTGTGGGGATTCGTGCTCGCTGCGATCGTCACCGGGTGGCTAGCTCAGCGCCGCTGGGACCGCGGGTTCGTTAGCGCGCTCGGTACGTTCTTCATCGGCGAAGCGATCATCTTCACCTTCGGAGTTATCTGGCTGGCGCATGCGATCGGCGTCCCGGGCCAGAAAGCTCTCGAGCTGGGTCTTTACCCGTTTGTGGTCGGCGACGCGATCAAGGTTGCTATCGCGGCAGGAGCGCTGCCGATCGCGTGGAAGTTCGCCAAGAAGAGCTAGCAGTGGCTCGACGGTAAGAAGTTGCAGAAGTTCTTCCCCGGCCCCCCATCGCGCTTGTCCGCGCCGATGGCCGAAATGATCGCGTCGTTACCGGCACCACCGCTAAGGACGTCAATACCCGGGCCGCCGATCAACACGTCGTTGCCGTCCGCGCCAGTCAGCCTGTCGTTCTGATCGTCTCCAGTTTGGAAGTCGTCGCCGGCTCCTCCATTTGAGTGATCGTTGCCGGTGTTGCCGATCATCAGATCGTTGCCGCCGTCACCGGTTAAGACATCCGGGTCCGACCCACCGTCGATCCTGTCGTCTCCCGCACCTCCGGACATCGTGTCGGCGTCCCCAACTCCGTACAGGAAGTCGTTGCCGTCCGACCCCGAGACGTTGTCGTTGCCCGCGTTGCCGATAACCATGTCGTCCGCCGGGCCCCCGTCGAGCTTGTCGCTGCCATCGCCGGCATCGATGAAGTCGTTGCCATCGTCGCCTTTGATCGTGTCGTTTCCGCCGCCGGTAACTGCGATGTCATTTCCTGAGCCAAGCTGGATGTCCGCGTCGCCCGAGCTCGCAGAGACCTCGTCGTTGCCGTCCCCGCCCAAGATCGTGGGGTCGCTTCCGTTGGACTCGATCGAGTCGTCGCCGCCACCACCGCAGATCACGTCTTTACCGGAATTGCTGACAAGCAAATCGGGGCCGGGAGTGCCTGCGATGTCGCAGTGGGTCCCGTCGACCGTCCCGCTTCCCAGGCTAGGGACCACAACCGTCTCGCAACCAACCCCACCCGAAAGCAATTGACAAAGGTCGTTCCCGTCGCCGCCGTCGGCGGATCCACCATGGTCACCGTCGGTCAGCGTGTCGTCGCCCGCGCCCCCCGAGAGGTCGTCGCTGCCACCGCCGCCGAAAAGCACGTCGTTGTCATCGCCGCCGTTGATCGAGTCGGTGTCTTCGTCTCCGAATATCGAATCCGCACCGGCTCCCCCGGCCAGACCATCGGCGCCTTTTCCTCCGGAGATCGAATCGTTCCCGTCGCCCCCGTCGATGTGGTCGTCGTCCATGCTTCCGAGCAACATGTCGTCGCCGGTTCCACCATCGATCTTGTCTTTGCCCGCCTGACCATCGATCGTGTCGTTGCCGCCGTCGCCTGTGATCGTGTCGTTGCCGTCTTCTCCGGTGATCCGATCGTCGCCGAGCCCGCCAGTGGCGTGATCGTCCCCGAGCCCGGCTTCGATCGAGTCGTTGCCCGGCCCGCCATCGAGATGGTTCGCTCCGGGCCCACCATCGATCGCATCGTTGCCGGATCCTCCCGCGAGGTTCGGGTCGTTGCCGGTGTCTCCCTCGATCGAGTCGTCGCCGGAACCACCGAGGATCGTGTCCTTCCCTTTGGCACCATCGATCAGGTCGTTGCCCGAGCCTCCCGACAAGCGATCGTTACCGTCGAGACCGAACACGTAATCCGCGCCGGGCCCCCCGTCTAGTACGTCCCGGCTCGATTGACCGGTGTCGCCCGCGACGAGGAAGTCGGCTCCCCCGCCGCCGGAAAGGTGATCGGCTCCGCCGTTACCGAGGATCGTGTCGTTCCCGTCGCCTCCGAGGATCGTGTCGGAGCCGTCGGCTCCCAGGATGTAGTCGTCCCCGCCTCCCGCGACCACACGGTCGTCACCGCCGTGAGCAAAGATCACATCGTTGCCACCGAGCCCGCAGATCACGTCGTGACCCTCGGTCCCATTGATGTGGTCCGCGTGAGGGGTGCCCGTGATCGTGCATCCCGCTGCACCGGCTACGTCGATCGGTAGGCGCGCCCAAACGACGGCAGTTGCCGCAAAAAGCACCAATACCGCACGCCCGCGCGTTTTCATCCAATAGATGGAATCGGCAAATGACGGTCATGCCTATAAGCAAATGTGGAAATCGCCCGTGCTGTCTCACCTGTGGGCAAATCGGGCCCACGGCTACGATTCGATGATGCGGGCCTTAATCGTCGAAGACGGCTACAGCCGTGGAGCACTCTCGGCCGCACGCGCCCTCGGCTCGGCAGGATGGGCCGTCGGGGTCGGCGCGGGCAGGCGGGGTCTCGCGGCCTCGTCCCGGTGGACTACCTACAACCATCGGGTCCCAGCTCCCTACGAAGACCCCGTGGGATTCATCGAAGAGATCAACCGAGCCGCCGTGAAGATCGGCTACGACGTCGTCTTCGGAGCGGGGGATGCCGAGATCCTTGCGCTGTCTCGAGGGCGGAGTGAACTTAAGGTGAGGGTGCCCTATCCCTCCCACGAGGCGGTGGTTCGAGCCTTGGACAAGCTCGAGCTTGCCCGCGCTGCAGAGAGGGCCGGGCTCGACTCGCCTCTGACGGTCGAACCGAACGGCGGGGACCTGGGACTCGAGCTGCCCGTGATCGTCAAGGCGCGGCTCCACTCCCCACCGGGAAGCATCGGCGGGCTCGGCCGGATCGAGGCAGCAGTTGTCACGACCCGCGAGGCGGCGGTGGCGCGGGTCGCGCGCATCGTCGGGCTGGGTGCGCGCCCGATCGTTCAAGAGCTCATCCCGGGACGGTTGATGGCCCTGATCGTTCTTAGGGAACCTGAAGGCAAGATCGTGTCCTGCGTCCAACAGGTTGCCGAACGAACCTGGCCCGACTCTGCCGGCATCAGCGTCCGCGCGACGACCGTTCCGGTCGACGACGTGCTTCGCGAGAAGGTCGCGGCACTGCTCGACGACTTGGGATGGTTCGGTCTTGCCGAGCTCCAGTTCGTCCTGTCCGATGCCGGTGGCGCGTGGCTGATCGATCTGAACGGACGCTTCTACGGTTCTCTCGCGCTTGCGATCGGATCGGGACCGGACGTTGCGAGCCAGTGGGCAGCTATCGCCGCAGGCTCACCGCGCGAAACCATCTCGGAAGCCGCCACAGGCATCCGCTATCAATGGTTGGAGGGAGATCTTCGACGCGCGTTCGAGGAGCGTCGCGGAGGCCTCATCAAAGACATCGCCGGTTGCCTCCGTTACGCGCGAGGAGCGACACACAGCATCTGGAACCCCGACGACAGGTGGCCTGCCATCCGCTACGTGTTCGAGCTCGGGTGGCGCGGTGCAAGAAAAATCGTGACATGAACCTGGCAGAGATCGTCGACAACGCACTGAACGACCGGGCGATCGTCTTCGGGTCGTTGCCGCCTGGGGGCCGCGACCTCGACCTGTTGGTTCGCGACCACTCCCATCGCGCCGTGATGAGCGCGTTGGAAAAAAGGGGCGCTATAGGTGTGGACGAGCAGTGGGCCCTCTTCACCGGATGCAAGGTCCAGTCCGTCGACGTCGTGCCGGCGTCCGACTGGCAAGTCACGCCGGGTGCGCTGGCCGCACTATTCGAGGATTCACTTCCGCTGCCGCATTTCAATCACATCCGCCAGCCTGCCCCTAGACACGTCTTGTTGATCCTGGCGCGCCGGCGTGCGTTCGACAACGGCCCCCTTCCCGAAAAACACCGCGCTCGCATCGAGCAGGCGCTTTCCGGGGACCACGCAGGGTGGGCTTCCGCGCGCTCCGAAGCACAGTCGTGGCGCGCGGTGACGGCTCTCGAGTGTTTGCATCGTTCAATGCAGAACCGAAAGCCATCGGACCGGTTGCTGGCGCGTGCCCGCGGCGAGATCCTCGGAGGCTCAACTCCTCGTGGGTGGGTCAGCTTCGTACCCCGACCCAAGCGCGGGCGGGTCATCGCGCTCTCCGGACTGGACGGGTCGGGAAAGAGCACCCAAGCTCGCCATCTTCAAGAGACCTTAGAGAAGCTCGGTATGGAAGCGGTGGTCGAGTGGAACCGGATAACCGCGAACCCTTCGCTCGACGTAATCGCGGCCCCCGTCAAAAGGGCCTTCCGCTCGAGCGTTGATGACAACGGATCGAGCAGCGACGTTGGGCACGCGGGCCATTCGCTCAGGAAAGACAACGCTACGGTCAATTACATCTGGTCCTTGATCGTCGCGATCGCGAATGGGTTTGCCCACCGACGAGCGACCGCACGTCACGTGCGCAATGGACGCGCGGTGATCTGCGATCGATACGTTCTGGACTCGATCGTGCATCTACGCGATGTCTATGGGCCGGAGAATCGCTTCAGGCTCCACATCGCGGCGATCAAAGCGCTTTCTCCCAAGCCCTCGGCGGCGTACTGGCTCGACGTCCCTCCCGACGTCGCTCTGGCACGCAAGGCAGACGAATACAACGAAGCCGAGCTCGGGCAGCAACGTGCCCTGTATGAAGGAATCTACGAATCGGTCGGCGCGACGCGGCTCGATGGAACGACGGCAGAGCCGAAGCTGTGCGAGCGCATCGCCATCGATTGCTGGCCGCGGCTCTGAGCAGCTCGAGATGATCGAGGACGTCCCGTCTCCACAGCCCGACGAGGCACGCGCCACCGCTCACCGGATCGTCGTCAACACCTTCTACAGAACGGTCGGCGACCTCGGCGCGAAAGTCGCCTCGGTCGCGCTGTATGTAGTCATGGCTCGAAAGCTCGGCGAGGCAGGGTTCGGCATCTTCACGTTCGCGATCTCGTTCGCGACGCTCGTGACCACGCTTGGGAACTTCGGCCAGGATCGGCTGTTGACTCGCGAGGTAGCGCGCGACCGGGGCCAAGTTCACCCCTATTTCGCCAACCTATTCGGGTTGGCGTTCGCTCTTTCGGTTCCGGTGCTGGCGATCGCCGTCTGGATATTGACGCTGACGGGCACGGGGTCGACCACGCGGTCTGTGGTGATCCTTCTTGGCCTTGCGGTGATCGCCGAGCTGCTGGCGAATATGTGCTTCGCGGTCTTCCAGTCGTACGAACGTCTGGGCTTCATCGCGGTCATCTTGATCGCGCAGAGGTTGATCACCGCCGGTATAGGCGTCGTCGCGTTACTGCGCGGCGCAACAGTGACCGTCGTTGCAGCTATCTACCTGGGTGGTGCCGCTCTTTCACTTGTCCTCTCCTTGGTCTTGATGTTCGGTCGGATCGTCCGCCCACGTTTCGAGATCCAGGTTCGGACGTGGCCACGCCTCATGCGCGCTGCCATACCCATAGGGATCGCCAGCGTGTTCTCGGCGATCTTCTTCCGCATCGATACGGTCATGCTTGCCGCGTTCAAATCGCAAGCCGCGGTCGGCCTCTACGGTGGGGCCTATCGGTTGCTCGAAGCGACCCTCTTTCTCAGCTGGAGCGTCGGCGCGGCCGTTTATCCAGTCTTCGCGCGGCTAGATCGCACAACGGAACCGTCGATCGAGACCGTCTACGAGCGATCGGTGAAGCTCGTGGTGGCATTGACCCTTCCGATCGCCGTCGGCGCAGGGGTTGTGGCAAGTCACGTGCTGACGCTGTTCTACGGTGCCGAGTTTGCGCGTGGGCACAACGCCCTCGCACTTCTGGCCCCCACGATCGCGCTGTATCCGGTCGTCTACGTGTCTACGCACCTACTGGTGTCGCAGAACCGCGAGCGCGTCCTTACTTATGTGTTCGCGTTCGTCATGGTCGAAAACGTTGTGGCGAACCTGATCTTGATACCGGCGTTCTCGTTGAACGGTGCAGCTGCCAGCACGTCGATATCCGAGCTCATCGTCACGGTTCTGTTCGTGTACCACGCGTTGCGCTCAACCGGGCCGATCGATTGGCTCCGTACGTTGCTGGGGCCCGTAGTCGCAAGCGCGTGTGCCGGGGTGACCTTGTATGGATTGCGCCACGACATATGGATCGGCGTCGCGCTCGGCGGGGTGGTCTACGCAGGCGTCCTCGTCGCCATCGAGCGGATCTTCTATGCCGACGAACTGGGAGCCTTCATGCGGAGCCTGGTTCGCGTTGGGAGAACTTGATCCCTAGCCCGGCAGCGTCACGACCATCCGGCAACCGCTCGGCACCTGCTGCTCGGCCCTGATCTCGCCACCGTGCAGGTCTACGATCCAGCGCGCGATCGCAAGCCCCAACCCCGAGCCTCCGTCCTTGCTCGAGCGTGCCGCATCCGAGCGATAGAAACGTTCGAATACGAGTGACGCTTCGCCCGGAGGGATCCCCGGCCCTTCGTCGCTGACCGCGAGCTCGACCCCTGCGGGCGCTTGCCGTGCCGCGATCCTCACGTGACCGCCATCAGGAGAATGGCGCACCGCATTCTCGACCAAGTTCGTCAGCACCTGGTGCACGCGCTCGGGATCTGCCGTGGCGCGTAGTGCGGGTGGTTCAACCGACATCGAGATCTCGACCTTCTTGTCGACGCGCTGCTGAAGGTTCAGGCGGGTCTCGTACAAAGCCTGCTCGACAAGGTCGGAGACATCGAAGCTCGAGACTTGCAGGGGCACCACGCCCGATTCGAACTTGGACAGGTCCAGCAGCTGGCCGACCAGTCGCCCCAGCCGTTCGACCTGCGCCAGCATGATGCGGAAAGTCTCCGGATCTGGAGTTTCGATCTCATCGACGAGGTTCTCGAGAAGAGCTTGCAACGCGCTGATCGGCGTCCGCAGCTCGTGCGAAACGTTGGCGATCAGGTCTCGGCGGGTCCGATCGACCTCGGCGAGCTCGGCCGCCATCTGGTTGAAGGCCCTAGCAAGTTCTCCGACCTCATCGCGCGACGTTGCAGTGACCCGCCTCTCGTAATCGCCGCGCGACATCGCTTGCGCTGCATCGGCCATCTCTCGCAGTGGGGACGTCATCCCTCGTGCCAGCGTCTGCACCATCACAAGAGCAAGGGCAAGAGCACCCAGGGCCAACAAGAGCACCGGGATGTCGGCTTTCACACCGGCGACGACGACCACGATCGTCACGACAACTGCCGCAACGATGACGACGCCGAGCTTGGTTTTGATCGAACCGAGGAAGTCGAGCGGTCTCACGGTGATTACTCGGGTCGAGGGGCATCGAGCGCATATCCGACGCCGTGAACGGTACGCACAAGGTCTTGCCCGAGCTTTCGTCTGAGTGCACCGATGTGTGAATCGATCGTCCGAGCGCCGGAACCATCGCGGTAGCCCCACACGTCCATCAGCAATTGCTCGCGCGAGAAGACGACTTCGGGGTGCGATGCAAGTTGGTACAAGAGGTCGAACTCCAGAGGCGTCAGATGGATCGCAGTTCCATTCCGGCGGACCTGGCGCCGCGCCGGATCCATCTCGACGTCTCCGAACCGCAGTGCCTCGCCGGGCGGAGTCGGAGAGCGGTCTATGCGACGAAGAAGAGCTTGCACGCGAGCGACCAGCTCGCGCACGCTGAACGGCTTCGTCATGTAGTCGTCCGCCCCGACACCCAACCCGACCAGCACATCGGTTTCTGAATCTCGAGCGGTAAGCATCAGGACCGCCACGGGCCGGTGCTTCTGGATCCGCCGACACACCTCGAGGCCGTCGAAGCCCGGCAGCATGAGGTCGAGCACAACCAAGTCCGGACGAGTCCTCAAGCACAGGTCGACGCCTGTTGGGCCATCCGATGCGGTCTCCACTCGGAAGCCTTCCTTCCGAAGCCGCGCAGCCACTGCAGACGCGATCGCTTCCTCGTCCTCGACGATCGCGATCGTTCGTTGAGCCATCCGCAAAGCCTATGGACTTCTCGCGAAGGTTGGGTTGGCCGCTTGTGAAGATGTTGTGGACTGAGGTCGATCCGGCCTGATTTATCGTGGGGTTGACCCCTGTCCATTGGAGGAAGCGCCGAAATGGCGACCACAACCAGCCCCAAGCGGCTCTTCATGTTGACCGCGCTCGCCTCGTTCATCGGCTTGATCGCCGGCGGGGCCGCCTACGTGCTGATCCATCTGATCGCCCTGTTGACCAACCTCGCCTTGTTCCACAGATATTCGTGGACGCTGCCGTCACTGGCCCACCTGCACGCGAGCATCAACCTGCCCCTGGTCGCGGTCGCTGGGGGCCTATTGATCGGGGTGATGGCCAAGTGGGCGCCCGTGATCAAGGGTCATGGGATCCCGGAAGCGATGGAAGCGGTGCTGATCCGACAGAGCCGAGTGTCGCCCCGCACTGCACTGGCCAAACCTTTGTCGGCTGCGATAGCGATCGGAACCGGGGGACCGTTCGGTGCCGAGGGACCCATCATCGTCACCGGCGGCGCGATCGGTTCGCTGCTGGGGCAGATAGTCGATGTCTCGGCCAGCGAGCGAAAGATCCTTCTTGCGTGCGGCGCCGCGGCGGGAATGGCGGCGACGTTCGGAGCTCCCCTCGCATCTGTCGTGCTCGCGATCGAGCTGCTGCTGTTCGAGTTCTCGACGCGAGCTTTCATCCCTCTCGTCGTCGCGTCGAGCCTCGCTGCCGGAGTACACGTGACCGCGTTCGGCAGCGGGCCGCTGTTCACCGTTCCGTCGCATAACTTCGCAGGTCTCGACAAGCTTCCTTTCTATGTGGGGCTCGGAGTGATCTGCGGATTCCTGGCGATCCTGATCACCAAAGGTCTCTTCCTCGTCGAGGCCGGCTTCCGCAAGCTTCCGATAAACGAGTTCTGGCACCCCGCGATAGGAGCTCTCGGGTTCGCGCTCGTCGGCTTGATCGTCCCGCGCGCGCTTGGGGTGGGTTACGACCAGATCAGCGCGGTGCTTGCCGGCAAGTTGGCGCTGGGTCTTCTTGCGATCGTTGCGGTCGCGAAGCTCATCGCGTGGTGGATCGCGTTGGGCTCTGGAACCTCGGGCGGGACACTGGCCCCGATGCTCCTCATCAGCGGATCGGCGGGGGCCGCGATCGGCAATCTGGCGACCCACGTGTTCCCCAACTCACATCTGTCACCCGGAGCCTTCGCGCTGGTCGCGATGGCCGCAACCTTCGGAGCCGCGACACGCGCAACATTCACGGCAATCGTGTTCTTGTTCGAGCTCACCCGCGACTACCACGCCATCTTGCCGCTGATGCTTGCCAGCGTAGTCGCGGATCTCATCGCAGCACCTTTCCTACACGACAGCATCATGACGGAGAAGCTTGCGCGGCGCGGGTTGAGCGTCCATCACGAGTACGAAGTGGACGTGATGCGCTCCAAGCGCGTGCGGGATGTCATGACAAAAGATGTGCAGACCCTGCCCTCCGACGCTACGTTGCGAGACGCCGATCGATTGTTCGCCTCTAAGACGCATACGGCGTTTCCTTTGACCGACCCGTCTGGTAACTGCGCGGGGATCGTCACCCAACAAGATCTGTTGGCCGACGACGCTTCCGAGGAGACCCCGTTGTCCGATCTGATCCGTCACAAGGCCCCGACGGTTGCGCCCGACGATCTCCTCGTGGTCGCCGTCGAGCAATTCGTCGAGGAAGACATCGATCACCTGCCCGTCGTGGACGCATCGGGAAAACTGGTCGGCATCGTCACGAAGTCGGACGTTCTCAGAGCGCGCGCCGAGCGCTTCGCCCACGAAAGAGCCGAGCCCGGGTGGCGCCCACTAAACGCACGCAAACAACGGGCCTCCTGAAACCTCAGTAAG
>JBHELU010000043.1:0-7864 GCA_046262955.1 Actinomycetota bacterium
GACGGAGAGGTGGTGGGCATCGTGTTGTTGCCGTCGATCACTTCAACGCTCGAGTCGGGAGCGCGAACGGCGACGAAGCCGGAGCCGCCGATCGACGAGAAGAAGGGCTCCGCAACCCACGCCATGATCGCCGCCGCTAGGCAAGAATCGACCGCGTTGCCCCCCTCTTTCGCAACGCGAGCAGCAGCCTCTGCACCCAACCGGTTGCCGGCGGCGATGCCGAGCTTCGGTTCCCCCATAAATCTTGATTCCCCCAGAAGCCTTGGTTCTCCAATCAAAAAAGGAGGTTAACGGCTTGAAAACCCCCACCCTCTCAAGATCGTTCGACCGGCAATTCATGATCTCGGGGAGCACCGCTTCGACGTCGACCCCCGACCGCGTGGCCGCGCTCCTCCACGATCCTCGATCGTGGCCCGTGTGGCAGCGAGAGATCCTCGACGCAGAAGGACCATCCCCCCTTGTATCTGGCGATGTCGTGCAGGGCCGGGCCCACATGCTCGGATTCGGAGTCCAAGGGCAAGCGACCGTTATCGATGGAACGGATCGGCGGCTCGAGAAAGACGTGATCGTCGGCGTCCGGATGCGGATCAGGGTCGAGGTCGACGACTCGGTGATGCCGATGCAGGTGACCTATGGGCTGGAAGCCGATCTGCCCGACGGCGTTCTAGGCCGCGTGTTGTCGTTCTTCCTGAAGCGACGATTCAAGAGGATGCAGTCGTTGGTGCTGGACGCGCTCTCGAACGCCTAGCGCTACGCCGGCGTTTCCGACTGCAAGTGGTCGGCCATCGCATCCATCAGATCGCGTAGCGACACGATGCCTACCGGGTCGTCGAGCTCCATCACCAACAGGTGGCGGAATCCTCCCTCGGTCATGGTTCTGACGGCCTTCACGATGTCCCACCCGGGAGCGCCACTCACGACACCACGCGTCATGGCATCTGCGACGGTGGTCTCGTCGACGTTCTTACTTTCGGCTACCGCGTGCAGGATGTCGCGTTCGGTGATGATTCCGGCGACCTTCTCGTCCTCGATCGCCACGGCACAACCGACGCCGCGCTCTGTCATCACCTGTGCCGCTCGGCGCAGCGAACTCTTGGGATCGACCGTTACGAGGTGCCGGATCGCGACGTCTCTGAGTAGCTCCATGGGCTGCATCTTGGTCTAAGTGGGGGGGCCGAGGCAAACGGCCTTATGCACTAACGTTCCTCGCATGATCGTCGGCGCCCACGTCCCCGGAAAAGCGCCGCTCGAAGAGGCCAAAGGCGTTGGCGCCCAATGTCTCCAGATGTTCGTTGGGCCGCCACAGTCTTGGAAGAAGCCGCCCCCTCGAGAAGACGCCAAGGAGCTAAAGGCATCAAAACTGCCGATCTACGTGCACGCTCCGTACCTGATCAACGTAGCAAGCCCCAACAACCGCATCCGCATCCCATCGCGCAAGATCCTTAAAGACGCGATGGACCGCGCGTCCGAGGTCGGAGCGGCAGGGCTGATCGTTCATGCGGGCCATGCCGAAGACGGCGTCGAGCATGGGTTCATCCGATGGCGCAAAGTGTTCGATGACGTCGAATGCAAAGTGCCGTTGTTGATCGAGAACACCGCGGGCGGTGACAACGCGATGGCTCGAAAGATCGACGTGCTAACCGAGCTGTGGAAGCACCTTGCCGATTGTGAGGTCGGCTTCTGTTTCGACACTTGTCATGCGCACGCCGCGGGCGAGGGTCTCAGCGACGCCGTCGACCGAGTTCTTGCCGCAGTCGGCAAGATCGACCTGGTCCACGCCAACAGCTCTCGCGACTTGCCGGGCTCCGGAGCCGATCGTCACGCGAACTTCGATTCCGGTCAGATGGACCCGGACGTGATAGTCGACATGGTCAAAGCGGCGAAAGCTCCCGCGGTGATATGCGAGACGCCGTGGACCGGCATCGAGAAAGACGTGCTCTGGTTGAAGGAACGCCTCTAATGGTACGCGCCCTGATTGCTAGACGGAGAGCGTTTGCCGCAGCGTTTCGACGTGGCCCTTTGCCCGCATCCCGTAGAACGCTTCGGTGATGTCGCCGTTCTCGTCGATGACGAAGGTCGAGCGCTTGACGAGGATCGGTATGCCCTCCCACTCGTATTCCTGATCGGCGACCGCTCCGTACTTACGAGCCACCGAGAGATCCTCGTCGACCAGTAGCGGGAAAGTCAGATCGTGGTTGGCGATGAATCCGCGGTGAGATTCGGCGTCCTGGGGGCTGACACCCAACACCACGTAGCCCGCGCGCTGCCAGTACTCGTACGAGTCGCGGAAGTCACACACCTCTTGCGTGCACCCGGGGGTCTCGTCGGCCGGATAGAAGAACAGCACGACTTTCTGACCCTTCAGCTTCTCGAGGCTCCAAGTCTTGCCGTCCTGATCGGGCAGTTCGAAGTCTGGGGCCGGATTGCCCTTTTCGAGTTCCATCGAGTTGCTCCTGTCGTCGAATTCGCCGCTCAAGCTTAGCAACGCAACTACCTATCGACCGCTTCCACCAGTAGCTCTTGTGTCCACCCAAGCCAGTGAAGAAGCAGCAATGCTTGGGCGTCGGGATCCTTTGGGTCTACATCTGCAGACATTCTGTCGTCGTCGATCTCGAGGCGCGTTCCGATCGCCAATCTGAGATCGTTGAGCACACGTAGCCACTCTTCCGCGCTCTCGGGGACCAGTGTCAGTGCGACTGGTCCTTCGTCTCCGAGCGACTCCTTCACGTGGCGCAACGCGCTTCGTTTGGCGTCGTGCAGCTGGTCTCCGATCAACTCGCGGTAGGTGTCGGACTCCCCTTCGTCTTCGTAGGCATCCGGGAAGAGCCGCGCAACCACCGGATCGGCGCGTGGGAGATCCGCCTCCAGCAGCGTGTTCATCTCGCGCACGAGCTCACGCATGATCTGAGCTTCTTGATCGTCGAGATCCAATCGGATCCGGCGATCGCGCTTGCGCGAAACCCCGGGCATCAATCGCTCTTCGTGATCGTTGCCCACAGGCCGTGAGCGTGGAGACGGAAGCAGTCCAGCTCGGCCTTTTCGCGAGGACCACTCGAAACCACTGCACGGCCCTCTTCGTGCACCTGGAGCATCAGCTTCGTGGCCTTGGGCCTGCCGTATCCGAAGAGCTTTATGAAGACCCAAGTGACGTAGGACATCAGGTTGATCGGGTCGTTCCACACGATCACGAGCCACGGCTTGTCGACCTCGACTACATCTTCGACGTCGATGTCTTGTTCGACGTCGGGCTCGGCAAGAGTGGTTCCGGACTTCATCCTCACGAAGGGATAGATACCCCGAACGCGTGTTTTAGAGCCGACCGTGCGGCGTGGTATCCGCACATCCCGTGGACCCCCCCGCTGGGAGGCGTGGACGAAGAGCAGATAAAGATGTCTTTGCTGGGAGTCGTGTAAGGGTCGAGCCGTGCAACGGGGCGGGTAAAGAGCTGTCTGTAGTCGGCAAGTCCCCCGTTGATGTCACCCCCGACATAGTTGGGATTACGGCGCTCGAGATCGATCGGTCCCATCGCGTGACGGTGCTCGACAACGTCTTTGAAGCCGGGAGCGAATCGTTCGATCTGACTTTCCATAGCGTCCGTCATGTCAACGGTCGATCCCGAAGGAACGTGACAGTACGTCCACAACGTGTGCTTTCCGGCCGGTGCTCGCGAATCATCGAAGAGACTCTGTTGCGCGACGAGCATGTAGGGCTTTTCCGGATGAACTCCGTCGGCTACTCGTTGTTCGGATGCTGCGATCTCATCGAGGGTTCCACCGAGATGCACGGTCCCTGCGCGCAAGCATCCATCCGCCGTCCAGGGGACCGGCTCGGATAACGCGTAGTCGATCTTGAAAACCCCCGGCCCGTACCGGTATCGCGTGAGCTTGCGAAGATAGTGCTCGGGCAATCTGTCACCCGCGAGGGCGATGATCTGTTTGGGTGTCACATCCAAGAGATACGCCTTGGCGTCCGGCAGCTCATCGATCGCAGCTACGGGATGGCCGGTCTCGAGTGTTCCACCGAACGCGTTGAGCTCGGCGACGAGAGCGTCGGTAAGACGTTGCGAGCCCCCGCGCGGCAGGGGCCATCCGATCGCGTGTCCGACCGCAGCCAGCATCAATCCGTAAGCGGCACTTGTGATGGACGTCAACGGAAGGAATGAATGAGCGGCGATGCCCGCGAAGATCGCGCGCGCTTTTTGCGTATCGAACCGGGACTTCGCGAACCCCGAAGCCGAACGCAAAGCTTTCATCCCGAACGAAGTGAACGGGATCGGATGGTCGGGAAAGCCAAGAGGCCCCATGAAGTCGGCGACTAGAGACTCAGCGTTCTTCACCAGCGGCCCCATCAAGTCCCGATAAGCGTCGGCGTCCACTCCCATCTGAGCTGCGGTCTCGTCGATCGATCGCTCCAGCACGACCACCTGCTCTCCATCCAGCGGGTGGGCAAGCGCTGCAGGGGGTTGGATCAATTCGACATCGTGCTTGGCGAGCGGAACCGACTTGAAGAATGGAGAAGCTGCGGCAAGGGGATGGATGGCCGAGCACGTGTCGTGCACGAATCCCGGAAGAGTCAACTCGTCCGACCTGCACCCGCCTCCCGGTTTATCGGATCCTTCGTAGACGGTCACGCCGATTCCGGACCGTGCCAGCGTGATCGCTGCGGCAAGACCGTTGGGGCCGGCGCCGACGACTATTGCCTCGTTCGTCATCTTTGGATCGTTGCGGGAAGGTCGATCGAGGTGTCCTCGCGCGCGCCCAAAACGGGGATCGGACCGTCGAGCTCGGCCACGAGTGCATCGATCTCATCGTCCGTCCGTTCGGGATCGTGGTGGAAGAGCAGCACAGCGCGTGCACCCGCTGCTTCCGCAAGTCGAACCGCGTATTCGGCTGATGAGTGGCCCAGGAAGGCCTTGTCCGAGAGCTCCGACGTCGTGTGCTGCGAGTCGTGGATCAGAAGATCCACGTCTCGACAAAGCTCGATCGCGTTCTCGTGGAGCTCACCCAACCCATCGGGCCCTGTCCCGAGGGAGACCGGGTTGTGATCCGACAAGTAGGCGAAGCTGGATCCCTCGTCGGCAACTCGGTATCCGAAAGCGCGGCCCCCTTTGTGCGGGATTTCCCGAGCCTCGACGGTGTACCCACCAAGCTCGTGCATGCCCGGCTCGATCGACTCGAAGCTCCAGCGACCGGCGAAGTCCTCGGGTTCGATCGGGAAGAACGGCGGCGAAATCATCCTGCGAAGAACGTCGGCGGCCGGGCCCTGCCCGGGGATGGCCAGCCTTACTTCGGCAGCTTCAGTGTCGGCCGCGCGAAAGAACGGCAGTCCCTGCGTGTGGTCCCAATGGAGGTGTCCGAGCGCGATCGCTCCTCGAAACGGACGGTCGCCGAACAACTTGTCCAGATTTCGGATCCCCGTCCCGGCATCGAGGATCAATGTCGGAAGCTCCCCATCGGTCGAGCACGCGACGCAGGACGTGCTGCCTCCGTATCTAAGGAACTGTTTCCCGCCAACGGGAGTCGAGCCGCGGCTCCCGCAGATGTGCAGGCGCAATCAGCCGTCCGATGCCGAGCGGCCGCGTCCCGAGGCCAATTCCTCCAGAGCCGCTCGGTCGACCTGCTCGGGTTGCGCTACCGCCACACGCGCCGAGGTCACGGCGGTTAGCGTCGCGTTGCGCGTTCCCTCGCCCAACGGTGCACCCTCACGGACTATCGCGCCCGGCCCCAATTCGGCGATCTGCTCCCCGTCGACGTCCACACTGATTACACCGTCGAGCAGCAGGAATAGTTCGTTACCCGCATCTCCTTGCTTCACGAGATGTGTGCCCTCTTTGACCTTGCGAAACTCGGGCTTGCTACCGGTAGACATGATCACCTTTGACATCTCGCGCTCCAGTGCGCTCTCGACCTCACTGACTATCGCGGGGGACTCGACATCGTCCCATGGTGAGTGATCGCCGAACGACTCGCGGTACCAAGTCTTGAAGTCGATAGTTCCCGTCTTATGGGCAAGGTCCCCCTTGTGGTCGTAGACCCAATGGCGCGGGAACTGGCTCGCTCCGATCACTTCGTGCGATGTTGACCCATCGGCCGAGATCTCGAGTGCGAGCGTGGTCCAGCACGTGGGGGCCGAGAACTGCACGTAAGGAGCCCTGCGAACGCGCCGGGGCGCGGGCAAGCCGGTACGGCCCCCGGCCGTCTGCACGAATCGCACTTTGTCCTCGCGCACCTCGGGTTCCAAGCGGAGATCGGGGAATGCCACCGGTTGGAAAAGGACCTGCTTCTTTCCCACCTTGAACCTTGTCTGGACCATGTGGCCGCCGCCGGAGTAACCGTGATCGACGATCTTTCCGTCCTCGACCTCAACCCACGCGCTCAATTCATTGGCGAAGCGGAACCGTTCATCACTCTTGAGCGCGTTGAGGTCGTCGATGTGATCGGGAGGGACTTCGTCGTAGTGCGTGAACCCCAGCTCGAAAGGCAATTTGACGGCTGGGCCGGAGATAGCTTCGGACGGGATCCAGGACAGAGATACGACGGTGGATTCGAGGCGCATCGTGGCTCCTTTATGACTGCACGGGAAAGAGTCTCGATTCTGCCTCATGGTCAACTAAGTGCATGCGAGTTCGCAACGTGGTTGCGCTTTTTGCTTGGGTTGTCCTCATATCTACAGCCGCGCCTGCTCTGCCCCGGACAACTCCGAAAGGCCCGCACGATCTCGTCAGAAGACGCTCGATCTTCGGTCACTCGGTCAGCGGGCACCGCTTGCACGCGTGGGAGGTCGGCGATCCCACGGAACCTCCCGTCATGGTCGTGGGTTGCATCCACGGCAACGAGTGCGCGGCATTGCCGGTCGCGCGCCGGCTGATCCACGGCAAGCTGCCCCGCAACGTCGACATGTGGGTGATCCCGACTATCAATCCCGACGGCATGCGAACCGGCACACGTCAGAACGCGGACCGGGTGGACTTGAATCGGAACTTCCACCACTTGTGGGAGCGCATCGGAAAACCGGGCTCGACCTATTACTCGGGCCCCCATCCGTTGTCCGAACCGGAATCACGAGCGGCAGTCAGATTCGTAAAGCGTGTTCGTCCGCGCGTATCGATCTGGTTCCATCAGGCCGAGAACGTCGTCTTCGGCCCCCACCGGGGGCATCACCACATCGCTCATTGCTACAGCCGCCTCGTACACCAGCCGTTCCGGCGAGAGGTGCTGACGCCGGGCAGCGTCACGACGTGGCAGAACCACAGGTTCCATGAGGACGCGGCGATCCTGGATGAGCTCCCTCACTGGGGCGCGCTTACGAGCGCGGGAGTGGATCGCTACACGAGATCTCTTAGGGCTCTATTCCAGTGGTTCGGAGACGGGCACAAAACTCCGTGTCCTACGAAGACCTAAACCGTTTCGGACTCCCGCGCCTCGGTTCCCGTGTCCTCGAGAACGTGACGTACGGCCTCTTCTTCGGCTTCGATCTGAACCTCGGGGACCAGTCGGGCCAGCCACTTCGGGAACCACCAGTTCATGTCGCCGAGCAGTTCCATCGTGGCCGGGACGAGCACCATCCGGATCAAGGTCGCGTCTACGAAGACCGCGACGGCAAGACCCATGCCGAACAACTTGATCGAGCGCTCGCCGAACCCGAAGACGAACGACAAGAAGACGGTGACCATGATGGCTGCAGCTGCACTGATCACTCGCGCGGTTGAAGCAAGTCCGTTTGCAACGGCCAACGCGTTGTCTTTCGTGCGCAGGTATTCCTCACGGATCCTGGACAACAGGAAGATCTCGTAGTCCATAGACAACCCGAACAGGATCGTGAAGAGCATCATCGGAACCCACGCATCGATCGGTCCGGTGCCGTG
>JBHELU010000044.1:0-3151 GCA_046262955.1 Actinomycetota bacterium
GCGATGGCCTTGTCGACTGGGGTCGGGCCCCAGAAGAGGATCGCGGACAACGACGACAGGATCTTCGCTTCGTCGTGGGAGTCCTCGACCTGATGTGCGTGCTCGAGCGCGCGCTCCAAAGCGGCCTCGGCGTCCGCCATCTTGTATTCGTCCCAATTCAATTGGGCGAGCAAGTAATTGGCTCGGGCAAGACCAAAGTCGTCGTCGTTGCCCTCGAACACTTCGATCAACGACTCCATCTCGCCGCGCGCGCCTTCTTGCCACGCGTCGGGATCGGTGAAGCTCTTCAGGAGCGAATCCTGAAGGCGCGCTCTCGCTTGCAGCGCAGGATCTTTCAGAACCGTTGCAACCTTAGTCATCTGCTCGACCAGCGTCGTCGCTTCGGCGAAATCTCCGGTCTCCATGAGCGCGTCGGTGAGCTTCAACGAAAGCTCCAAACGGCGCGCATCGCGGATCGGCAAGAGCTTTGCTGCGCGACCCAACAGGTTGGCAGCGGCAGGCATGTCCGCACGCGCGTACGCCTTGTTCCCCGACGAGGACAACAACTCGACCGCTCGATCGCCGAGCTCGTGGCCGTGGTCGTCTAGGGGGCCGAGCTCCTCGCGCAGCTTGAACGCCTGCTCGAAGTGGTAACCGAGAATCTCCTCGTACTCACGGACGCGCTCGCCGGTCTTCTGCTCGAGCCAGTGCGCGAATTTCTCGTGCAGATCTGCCCGAAGCTCTTTCGGCATGCCTTGATACGCGGCGTCACGGATCATGATGTGGCCGAAGCGGAACGCGTCCTCGCCGGCGAAGTTCGACTCGTCTGGGAACACGAGCTCTTTGCGGATCAAAGACTGAAGGTAGTGACCGACACGCGTTCGCAGCGCTTCGGGCGACAGCTCCGAGACCGCCCCCCACCAGAACATCTTGCCGATGATCGCGGCGCGCTGGGTGACGGCTTGTTCGTTGGGAGCGAGCCGATCCAGTCGCGCTGCGACCAGAGCCTGCACGGTCGGCGGGATCGAGAGTGTTTCGATATCTCCTACCGCGCGCCACTTCCCATCTTCTTGCTGAAGGATCTTTTCGTCGATCAGCATGCGAAGGATCTCTTCCACGTACAAAGGGTTGCCCTCCGCTGCTTGCGCGATGTGCCTGCGAAGCGATTCCGGGAGTTGCGCATCCTCCAACAGGTTCTCGATCAACATCGAGATGTCGTCTCGTGTCAGAGGCTCCAGGGAGATCGATGTCCCCATTGCTCCCCACGAGGGTCTGATGTCGAGCAGATCCTTACGCGAAGGGCACAGGATCAACATCGGGATGCCGCGGCTGAATCCGGCGAGGTACTCGATCAGATCGAGCATCGTTGGCTCGGACCAGTGGATGTCTTCGAACAGGAACAGGATCGGTTTCTGTTTGCCGAGTTCCTCTAGTAGTCGCCTGACGGCCCAGAAGGTTTCTTGTGTGTCCGGAGTTGCATCGGAGATCCCGATGGCGGCTGCGATCCGCTCGATGATCAGATCAGCATCCTCAGCATCTCCCACGAGGGCTGCGATCTTCTCTTGTGCCTTCTTCAACGAATCGTTTTCGTTGATGCCGGCTCGGCCCTTCACCGCTTCGGCTATCGGCCAGTACGTGATTCCTTCGCCGTACGGCAGCGACCTACCCTGCAACAAGATGACGGCGTCGCCTTGCGAATCGATGAACTCGGCAACGAGGCGCGATTTGCCCACTCCGGCCATCCCGAACACAGTTACCAACTCGCATGAGCCTTCTGACTTGGCTTTGTCCAGTACCGCGTTCAGTTGCGCCAGCTCTTTCTCGCGACCCACGATCGAGGAATCCAAGTGCCGGGACGTCCCCAGAGCGTGCGGGATGACTTCAACGAGCCGGTAGGCGGGTACGCGTTCGCTCTTCCCCTTGAGCTCCAAAGGCTCGACCTCTTCGACCTTCACCGCATCGCGTACCAATCGGTAGGTCGGCTCGCCGATAAGTACTTCGCCCGGAGGAGCCGTTTGCTCGAGTCGTGCCGCCACGTTCACCGCGTCCCCACTGACGAAACCATGCCCGGCAGAGGCGTCGCCCGCAATCACCTCTCCCGTGTTGACACCGATCCGCGCCTTGATACCGACGCCGTACTCGAGCTCGAGATCGAGGTTCATCTCTTCCATCGCTTGTTGCATCTCGACCGCAGCCCGAACGCCACGAAGCGCGTCGTCCTCGTGAAGGTTCGGGATGCCGAAAGCGGCCATGACGGCGTCGCCGATGAACTTCTCGACCGTTCCGCCGTGCCGCGTCAGAACCTGACGCATGTCGTTGAAGTAGCGCGAGATGATCCGCCGCAGGGATTCGGGGTCCATCTTCTCGCCGAGGGCAGTGGAACCCGTGAGGTCACAGAAAACGAGCGTGACCGTCTTTCGGGACTCGGCTGGAGTCGCGTTGGCATCACCGGCAGGCTCGAGGGGGGTCCCACACGCCTGACAGAATCGCGCGGTATCTGAGTTCTGCTCTCCGCAGTTGGTGCAGACCTGCACTAGTGCTTCACCACGGGCAAGCGTAAGGGGTGGGTACTCCACACCGCGTGTTGTTTAGCGCGGCGCCGTCTGCTAAGTCGCTTATGGCGTTTTAGAAGCTACGTCTGAACGTCTCCGAGTCCTCCGCAGTCTGAGTCAGCGGGTGAGGAGTGATCTCATTACTCGTCGTCGTCTTGGTCTCGCAATTGTTGATCTCCGGCGCGTTCGCGTTGATGCAGGTGTCGGATCCGACTCCACCGTCGACGTTGTCCGTGTCGCCTGTCGGCTGGTACGTAAAGGTCTGGTCGTAGTACCCGATCCCTGCATCGATCTCATCATTGCCACCGGCTCCGGCGATCGTGTCGCTGCCTATCCATCCGAAGAAGTAGTTGACGCCGTTGTCGCCGGTGAGGTGGTCATCGAACTCGGTTCCTTGAACGGCCTCGACGTTCATCAGCGTGTCGGCCCCGAAACCACTTCCGGTTCCAGTAGCGAGGTTGACGGTTACCGGCCCGACGAGGTCGTTCTGGAAGTCGACCAGGTCGTAGCCCCCCGCCCCACCATCGAAGTTCTCATTGCTTGAGTTCGAGACCATCCAGTCATCGCCATTGCCGCCCTGAAGCGATTCACTAGCCGAGGTCGACGTACCAGACGCGTCC
>JBHELU010000045.1:0-5802 GCA_046262955.1 Actinomycetota bacterium
TTGACCACCGGTCTTGCGGCAGCGCATGGCGCCGGGTTCTATGCGCCGGGCGGTGCTGTCGTGGTGATGGATCCCACTACCGGCGCGGTGAAAGCGATGGCGAGCTATCCGACCTACAACCCGAACGTGTTCGCGAATGGCCTGTCGGAGAAGGAATACAAGGCGCTCGGTGCGGCGACTCCAAACAATCCCGACGACGACGCGTTGTTCTTCAGACCGACGCAGGCGCAGAAGAACCCTGGGTCGACGATGAAGGCGATCACCGCAGGAGCTGCGATGTGGACCGGAGTCGCGAACCCATACACCGTTCTGGGGTGCCCGCCCGACATCACGATCCCGCCGGGAGGAGGGCCGGGAAGTGTCGTCTACCACGACTACACAACTGCTGATCTCGGGAGCATGGGCTTTCCGGAATCGCTCGAGGTGTCGTGCGACACCTTCTACTACCAACTTGGCTACGACATGCAGCACCAATTTGGCGTCAGTGGATACGAAGGGATAGAGCCGCCGGGGTCACGTCCCCATACGTCCGACTGGGGATCGATCAAGACCTTGAAGTACATTCCGTCTGGCACCGAAAAATTTCAGCAATACGCGCGCCTTTCTGGCTTGGGTCACACAACGGGCATCGATATTCCCGGTGAGACCAACGGCTTGGTTCCGGACCAACGTTGGTGCCACGACTCCTATCTCGCTACGAAGAACACTCAGTACCCGACTTGTGCCATCGGATGGCAGCCGGGTTTCGACGTGAACATGGCGATCGGTCAGGGCGACTTACTGGTCGATCCGCTGCAGATGGCAGTGGCGTACGCCGCGATCGCCAACGGAGGCAACGTGATGCAACCGCGTATCGCATGGGCGCTGGCCCGTCCTGACGAAGCGGGGGCCGAGCACAACGTGAAGGAGTTCCAGCCTCGCATCGTGAACCACCTCGGTCTCGACTCCACCGAGCTGGGCGTCATTCAGCAGGGCTTGCAGCTCGTTGTTAGCGGCGGTAGTGGAACCGCAACCTCGGCCTTTGCAGGTTTCCCGCTGGACCAGTACCCGATCGCCGGCAAGACCGGTACGGCCCAGATCGGCAACACGGGACTGAACGATGCGTGGTTCATCTCTTATGCCCCCGCGAGCGATCCGCAGTACGTGATCGCCGTTTACATCGAGAAGGCCGGGCACGGTGGCGAAAGTGCGGCCCCCGTCGCGCGACAGATCTATGAAAGCTTGTTCGGAGTCGACAAGAAGATCACGGCCGGCTCCGGCCACGACGTCTCGGGGTAAAGATGAGTCTGGAAGGCACTTTCGGAAGGCGACGCCGAACCCCACGAAGATGGGGTGAGGGAGTCGATCGCATCGGTGGTGAGGCGATCTCGTCGCGGATGGCGCGCCGTGCCCCGCTCAGGCATCTAGACCCAAGCCTTCTCCTCGTCACGGTTCTCTTGTCGGTCTTCGGCACGCTGATGGTGTCGTCGACGACCGGCACCCAGGGTTTCACGGGGTTCTACGCCAACGTCTTCATGAAGCACCAGCTGATCTATCTGATCGTGGCCGCGTTCGGGTTGATCGGCATGATCTTGTTCGACTACCGCCACTTGCGCGGGCTGGCGCCGGTCATCTATGGAGGCACGATCCTCGCACTGGTGCTCGTCATCTCGCCGCTGGGAACATTGCAGCTGGGCGCGCGCCGGTGGATCGATCTTGGCCCCTTCCAGATCCAGCCCAGCGAGCTGGCCAAGCTCGCGGCCATCGTCTGCGCGGGCGCCTACCTTTCGCTGCGAAAGGGCGATGTGTTGTGGCGGGACATCGGTTTGGTGATCGGCATGGTGGTGCTGCCGATGGTCTTGATCTACGCCGAGCCGGACCTGGGCACGATGATGGTGTTCGTTGCCCTTACCGGCGCGCTGCTACTGGTGGGTGGCGCCAAGATCCGCCACTTCCTGGTCATCGCCGTAATCGCAGGCGTCGGGATCTTCGGTGTTCTGCAGATGGGGCTGCTTCACCAGTATCAGATCGATCGCCTGACTGCGTTCTTGCATCCGAACCCCGACGTGCAATCGGTGGGCTACAACCTGACTCAATCCAAGATCGCGATCGGCTCCGGGGGGATACGGGGCAAAGGGTTGGAGCAGAAGAACACGCAGACCGCTCTCGATTTCGTTCCGTCGCAGCACACCGACTTCATCTTCACCGCGGTAGGCGAGCAATTGGGGTTCGTGGGGGCCGCAACGTTGTTCGCCCTGTTCGCGTTCCTGATATGGCGAGCGCTGCGCATCGCAGCTTTATCGCGAGATCTTTTCGGAACGCTTATCGCGACGGGTATCGCTGCCTTATGGGCTTTTCAGATGTTCGTCAATATCGGTATGACCATGGGGATAATGCCGATCACCGGCATCCCACTTCCATTCATCTCTTATGGAGGATCGAGCCTCGTTACCAACTATCTGGCGGTCGGGCTTCTCCTCAACGTACACATGCGGAGGTATCTCTCACCATGAGTGAACAACCAAAACGGCGCGAGAAGGCTGCGGAAGTCATCGCGCTGGATGCAGCAAAAGTCGCCGAACCGGCAGGAGCAAAAGCTGCCGAGCCGGCAGCGTCGCAGCCGGAGGCCGAAACGACCGGGCGTCCCAGTCGCTCACGCAATGGGCGCCGGCGCGGATCGCGACGAAGATCTAATCGTCCGTCCAGACCTGCGGCGGAGCGCGTGATGCTCGTTCACGGCGACCCCCATCGCAGTCAGATCGCCGTCCTCGAGAACGGTGAGGCGGTCGAGCACTACGTCACCCGCTCCGATAAGAGATCTCTGGCGGGAAACATCTATCTGGGGCGCGTTCAAAACGTGTTGCCGGGTATGGAGGCATCCTTCGTCGACATCGACGAAGCGCGCAACGGCGTCCTGTATGCGGGGGAGGTCGGCCTCGGGGTGGACGAGGGGGACGAGATCCCTCGGATCGAAACCGTTTTGAAGTCCGGTCAGCCGATCCTTGTCCAGGTGACCAAAGATCCGATGAAGTCGAAAGGCGCGCGTCTGACGGCGCTCGTTTCGATGGCCGGGCGCCACCTCGTGTTGGTGCCGAACGCCCGCTCGATCGGAGTCTCGCGGCGGCTCAACGACAGCGAACGTAACCGTCTTCGAGACATCGCACACGAGTTACGCCCCGAAGAGCACGGGCTCATCGTTCGCACCGCGGCGGAAGGCGCATCGCGTGCCGATCTCGAACGGGATCTGCAACGCTTGGTCGACACGTGGCAAGAGATCAAAGCCAAGGCGGATTCGGCCTCGCCTCCGAAGCTTCTCTACGAAGAGCCGGTTCTCGAGACGCGCGTCATCCGAGACCTGTTCAACCGCGACGTCGTCAGGTGTGTAGTCGATGACCCCGAGCTCGAGGCAACGGTACGCGACTACGTGCGCTCGACGACTCCGGACCTCGATCACCGGCTCGAGCTTTACCAGGGGACGCTCCCGATCTTCGAAGAGTTCAGGGTTCTCGAGCAGATCCGCAAGTCGCTCGACCGTCGTGTGTGGCTTCCCTCGGGAGGCCACATCGTGATCGATCGGACCGAAGCGATGACGGTCATCGATGTCAACACCGGGAAGTACGTCGGGAAGTCGACGCTCGAGGAAACCGTCTTTCGCACGAACAAAGAAGCTGCGGTCGAGGTCGCTCGTCAACTCCGCTTGCGAGACATCGGCGGGATCATCGTCATCGATTTCATCGATATGGAGGACCCCCAGAACCGAGACGAGCTGATCAAGACGTTCCGAGGCCAGCTCGAGCGGGACCGAACCCGGTCTCAGGTCTTCGACATCAGCCCGCTTGGTTTAGTTCAGATGACTCGGAAGAACGTCTCCGCAGGCATCGTCGAAGCGTTCTCGGACCCGTGCCCGACGTGCGAGGGCCGAGGGATCCTGATCCACGACGTGGACTAGTTCCTGCGTAGTGACCCTTTGGTATCCTGACTCGGCTCCATTCGGAGCGTGACCTTCTAGGAGGATCGTGTACGCAATCATCCGCGCGGGCGGTAAGCAGCACAAAGTCGCCAAGGGCGACGTCATAGAAGTCGATGCCCTGCACCCGGGGGAGGACGAGTTGCAGTTCGTCCCACTCCTGATCGTGGACGACAAGGGCAAGGCTCGCACCGGCAAGTCAGACCTCGCCGCCGCGCGAGTCACCGCAAAGGTGCTGGGCGAGATCAAAGGCCCGAAGGTCGACGTCGTGAAGTACCGCAACAAGACCGGCTACCGGCGACACAACGGCCACCGCCAGCGATACACCAGCGTTCAGATCTCCGACATCAAGCTCACGGGCGGCCGTAAGAAAGCGGAAGACACAACGGAGGCTGCTGATGGCTCATAAGAAAGGTGCGGCGTCGTCCCGTAACGGCCGCGACTCTCAATCGAAGCGTCTTGGTGTCAAGGCTTACGGCGGCGAGGCCGTCCGGCCCGGCGCCATCATCCTGCGCCAGCGCGGCACTCGGGTGCATCCCGGCCTCAACGTCAGCAAAGGCGGCGACGACACGCTGTTCGCCACCGCTGCCGGCACCGTCAAATTCCACCGGATGCGCAACCGCCGCGTCGTCTCCGTAGTTTCCGAATAGTTCGCCGGCGCCCAGCGCCGATACTTAGGCAATGAATTTCGTTGATGAGGCGCGGGTGTTTGCTATCGCCGGTGGTGGCGGCGACGGATCGACCGCGTTCCATCACGAGCCTTACAAGCCGAAGGGTGGGCCCGACGGCGGTGACGGCGGTGACGGCGGTGCTGTCGTGCTCGAGGCGGATCTGTCTGTAGGCACTTTGCTCGACGTTCGAGACCACCCGCACGTCAGGGCGACCAGGGGAGGGCACGGCCTCGGCAAGCGCAGGCACGGCCCCCGCGGTGAAGACCGTGTCGTAAAGGTGCCGGTCGGAACCGTCGTCTACGACGAAGAGGGCACGCTCGTGGCCGATCTTGCGGGTCCCGGCGAGCGTTTCGTTGCAGCGCGGGGCGGACACGGGGGCCGGGGTAACGCGCAGTTCTCGACCGCTACCCGACGTGCTCCTGCGTTCGCCGAAAAAGGGGCGCCCGGTGAGGAGCGGCGACTGAGACTGGAGCTCCGGCTGCTTGCCGACGTTGGGCTGGTCGGCTTCCCCAATGCCGGGAAGTCGACGTTGATCTCGAGGATCTCGGCAGCAAAACCGAAGATCGCCGACTACCCGTTCACGACGCTCGTTCCGAATCTCGGAGTCGTCAAGCGCGACGAAAGCTCGTTCGTAGTTGCCGACATTCCAGGTTTGGTTTCCGGTGCTCATGAAGGCCGAGGGCTCGGGCATCGATTCCTCAGACACATCCGGCGGGCGGCGGTGCTCTTGTTTCTCGTCGACCTTGCCGCCGAGGACCGCGACTCCGCGACCGATGTCGAAGTCTTGCGGGAGGAGATAACGGCGTTCGATCCGGAGCTTGCCGAACGTCCCAGCCTGATAGTTGCAACGAAGCTCGACGTTGCCCCCGAAGAGAACATCGAACGCGTTCACGAAGCGCTCGGAGATGTTCCGGCTATCTCGGCGGTGACCGGTGAAGGTGTCGATGCCCTGGTCGGCAGACTGGCACAAGCAGTTGCGTCTGCGCGAGAAGCTGCGCCGACAAGGGTCGGGTACGTCCGTCATGTCGTGCGAGACGAGCCTCTCTCGGTGCAAAGAGAAGGAGATGCCTGGCGCGTAACCGGCCTACGTGCGGAACGCGCGGTTGCAACGACGGACATAGACAACGAGGAAGCTCTCGCTCGACTCCAACGAAGGCTGATCTCGATGGGGGTCGAACGTCTGCT
>JBHELU010000046.1:0-5816 GCA_046262955.1 Actinomycetota bacterium
AAACACGAGCTCGCGGCCGTCGTCTAGCGAGATCCCAGCGCGTGCGTAAGCATCCTTTTCGTCGAACCTGAAAGAACCCGTCATCCCCAGATGCAAGATCAGTTCGAGCCCGGCATCGAGAGGCGCGATGAGGAACTTCCCACGACGTCCAACCCTCTCGATGGTTCTGCCGATCAACAAACCGGGGTCGATGAACTCGCGGGGGACGCTTGGCAACGGATCCCACCACGCGTCCAGCACGCGCCGGCTCGCAAGCTCGGGATCCAATTGCTTACGAACCGATTCGACCTCTGGTAGCTCCGGCACGCGATTAGGTTAGTCGCGTGGTTACCGAAGCAGGCGACTCGCCTTTCGACCCGAAGAATCTCGACCGTAAGCCGGAGGTCTCTGCAGACGAGTTCTTCGCTCTCGACATCCGTGTGGGCCGCGTTGTCTCGATCCAGGACTTTCCCGAAGCTCGCAAGCCTGCATGGAAACTCGAGGTCAACTTTGGGCCGATCGTCGGGATCTTGAAGACGAGCGCACAGATCACGAACTACTCGAGCGAAGAACTTGAGGGCAGGCTGGTGGTGGGCGCGATCAACCTGGGTCGCAAGCACATCGCCGGGTTCACGTCCGAGTTCCTCGTTCTGGGATCCATGGATCCAGATGGCACGGTGCGCCTCTTACAAGTGGAGGAAGGTGTCGGCCTGGGCGCTCCGATCGGATGATGTCTGAGATCTTCACGGTGGGGCACAGCACAAGGAGCCTTGACGAATTAGTCGACATCCTTCGAAGCGCGGGTGTCGTTGTGCTGATCGATGTGCGCCGGTTTCCCGGATCGCGACGGCATCCGCATTTCGCAAGGGAAAGCCTCGAGGGATCCATGCCCTCTGCTGGCATCTCCTACGAGTGGTGGGGTGAAGAGCTCGGGGGGCGTCGTTCTCGATTGAAGGCCGACGCCAGCCGTCATCCCGGGTGGCGCGTTGCCGCGTTTCAGGGTTATGCGGACTATATGGACACGCGCGAGTTCCGCGACGCACTACAGAAACTCGAGTCCGTCTCGTCCGACAGCGGTCCGGCCACGATCATGTGCGCCGAATCGCTGTGGTGGAAGTGCCACAGGCGACTGATTTCGGACGCTCTCGTTCTAAGAGGCAATCGAGTTGTCCATCTGATGGGCGGATCGAAGCAGCAGGATCACGTAGTAAATCCCGCGGCGCGCCCGGACGAGGAAGGATTCCCGATCTACGACGTCGGCACGACGGCACCCCTCGACGTGTGAACCCGTGACGTCAGTGCATCGAGCGAGCGATCTGCAACGCGCGGGCTTTCGAGAAAGAGCCTTCGATGCGAAGCGTGACGCCGTCGCGTTCCCAGATCAACGCGTTCGACGACAGTCTCAGTGTGTCCTGGCGGACCTCCCCCTTCGCGTCCATGTACATGTAGTAGTGCGCGCCTTCGATCCAGTAGGCCTGGGCACCGTTCACGAACGCGCCGGTGATCGTTGCTCCACTCGAGATCAACTTCTTCACGAAATCGGGGTTGATGTCCGCACCGAATTCCGTCACGAGCATGCCTAGACCCGTTTCGGCAGCTTCCGGCAACTCGTCGCTGGGCTCGTAGATAAGAGAGACCCGGCCCCCGGGCGGGAACGCGGAGAGATACACGTTCGACGGTGCGCCAACCAGATCGGCGTCGGGGACGCTGACCTGGAATCTGACCTGCGCCTGTGCCTCCGTAAGAGTGGTCTTGCTTCCCAAGAAGAGATTGGTTGCCGGCGTCGGGGTGGCAAGGGGACCCTTCACGAACTCGATCTTGATCCCGCCGATGCCCAAGGCCCGAGCGATCGCGTGTCGGGGGCCGGGGATGCCGGCCGCCAGCGTCACAGCGACTATGACGGCCAGCGCAAAGGACGGCACCAACCTTCTAAGCGCGGGTCGTGCAGGCGCGACCCGCGCGGTCGCGATGGCTGCGCTTACTTTTGGAACCAGATCGGGCTCCGGTCCGAAGTCGATGGATGCGGCCACACCGCGCAGAGCAGTGCCGATCCCGTTCTCCCACACGGGGTCAGCCATCGAAGCTCTCCAACAGATCGGGGCTGCCGCTCAACTCGCCTCTGAGACGCGCGAGGGAGCGCGACAAACGCGACTTCACCGTTCCCCGTCTGCATCCCATCGCAGTTGCCATCTCTGCTTCGGTCAGCTCCAGGAAGTACCGGTACGCGATAGCGAGTCGATCTCGCTCCGGTAATCGGCCCAGCGCGCGCACGACGACATCTCTCGGCTCCTCGGCGAGGACCGCCCGCTCTGGAGATGGGGCCGCACCTCCGGGACGGTCCTCGGCGAGGCGAGCCTGCAACGCGATGCGGCGCGCAGCTCCCCGGCGGGTGTTGCGCGCCTCGTTGGACGCGATCCGCAACAACCACGGTTTGAAGGGCCGTCGCTCGTCGAAACGCTCCAACGCATAGAACGCCTTGATGAAGGCAGACTGCGCTGCATCCTCAGCATCCTTCTGTCCTCCGCAGACGAGGTAGGCGACGCGATAAGCCGCGCTCTGATGCCTCCTGACGAGTTCTTCGTAAGCACTGTTGTCACCACGTTTCGCCCGAACGACTAGATCGGAGTCGTCCGGTGGTCGGCCCTCCACCGGAGACGGTTAAGTCAGGTCGCCGTAGGGAGCGAGCGAACGCGCCTGGTGCGCGCGATCGCGCCGGCCACGAAGATCAAGAACACGAGCCCTCCGAAGATCCACATCCACCACGCGCTCCCACTTGACGGCGGGACGGCCGCGCCGGTGACGCCCATAAGAGGAGACGGTGACGACGAGTCATTCATCCCACCGAGGGTCGCGGACGACGGCAAGCCGTGTGACTTCAAGAATCGAACCAGATCCGGACCGGCCGTGTACCAGCCGCCTTTCGTTCGTCCGCCCATGACGAACTGATTCGGAGCTATGTAGGTCTGGGGGTATGGCTTTGCGTACGGATAGATGTCCTGGACGACGGTGCTCTTTCGGACCTGCGGAGCAACCATCAAGTAGGCCGCTTCGTACCTGGGCCCTAGCTCGGTTGCCGTTGTGTTCTTCGTCGTGGGATCCGGATACGTCTGGAACGCCTCGGCCCAGAAGCCCGAGGTCGTTCCGAATGTTCCGGTGTGGCCTTCACCGTGGAGGGTGATCGGCTCCATCTGGGGGCCGGTGATCGTGATCTCCTGTGCGCCCTTCGCGTAAGCGACGGACGGCATGAGTAACCCAGTCGCTAGAGCCGCCAGCGCAAGAAGCGATGCCTTCTTCATCAGAGCCTCCTCGGTCCAGTCTCACATCGTCTACACCGGCAAGCTCAGTGGGGTTCCATGAACATGAGGCCCACGGCGCGCTTTCGCTAGCGCGTTCGGTCCTCAGGGCTGCTTACTTGGAGCGGCCTTTGCCCAGCGCTGCGACCACCTCGGCAACCCTCTTGCTGCGTGCAAGTTGATCGACGCTCAAAGGAAGCCGGCGCGACCAGTTCTCTCTCGCCGTGGTGCCGGGGTAGTTCTGACGAGCGACGACGCCACAGGCATCCTCGAGGGTTCCGAGGGTCAACATGCTGGGAGCCGATCCAAGTGCTCCGTACAGTTTCTTCGTGACCTCCCGGACCGGAGCACCCGATCTCACCCGCGCGAGCTTCCGGGCTCGGCTGCGGATCCCCTCTTCGCCCACGTGATTGACGTCGAGCCCGGCCTTCTCTTGTAAAGCAACGTCTTTGCGCGTCCACACACCGGTGATCGTCGGAAGGTCGTGGTTGCTGATCGCCGCGAGCGCAAGGTGCGGATACTCCGCCGGGGACCGATCCTCGAACCACAGGATCCTGTAAGAGAGCATCTTGCGCCGAGACATCTCTTTACGCACCTCGGGCTCGACCGTCCCGAGGTCCTCACCGATCACGTAGGTCTGAGCCTTGACACTTTCGAGGCTCAGAATGTCGAGCAGATCTCGAGACGGATAACGAACGTAGGTGCCATTCATCGCGTCATCGCCGATCACCCAGTAGAGCCTCCACAGGCCCATGACGTGGTCCAGTCGAAGGCCGGCCGCGTAGCGGAGGTTTGCCCGGACGGTCTCGATGAAGGGCCGGTACGAACCGGCTGCGAGTTTGTGGGGATCGAACGGCAGCAGCCCCCAGTCCTGTCCGCGGAGGTTGAACTCGTCGGGAGGAGCACCGACACGTGCTCGGGTCGCGAACGCCTCCTGGAAGATCCACGCGTCGGGTCCGTTCGGGTCCACCCCTACGGCAAGATCTGCGACGAGCCCCACGCTTACGGAAGCTCGTTCCAGCTGAGCTTCCACAACGTATTGAAGCCAGCAATGGAACTCCACGCGATCGGAACGTTCTGAGCGAAAAGCCTTGACCGCACTCCCCCGTGGCTTCGAAAAGGTGGGCGGCCACTTGCGCCAGTCACCACCGTGAACCTCAGCAACGGCACTGAACGTTGCGAATGACTCGAGGCTCGATCCGCGAGCTTTTCGGAAGCGAACGAATGCCGGATCCGTGCGAGCTTTCTGCCAAATCTTTTCGAGAGCTCTCAACTTGACGCGGTACGTCGCCGCTCTGTCCACGAGTGTCGTCTTGCTCAACCGCCGTCCCGACGCGACCGTTCGCCGGATCGCATCCTGCGCATCGAAGGATCTCGCTGCGTCTTCGATCGATATGTAAAGCGGGTCCAAGAACAGCCGGCTACCGGGGAAATAGGGGCTCGATTGCGGACGAGGGTTCGGCGTCGGCGCGTGCAGCGGATTGATCATCACTGCGCCGGCTCCTGTCGAGCGCGCCCATCGGCCAAGAGCCTCGAGATCGGCTAAGTCGCCGTTGCCCCAACTTGACTCGGAGTGCAACGAGTAGACCTGAACGGCCCATCCCCACTGGCGAAGGCTCTTCGGCAGGTAGCAACGCGACGGCGCAACGATCAGCGAAGCCTTCTTTCCGCTTTCGCCGACGAAATGGTGGTAGCCCAGGGGAGTCTCGGCCGGCAACGTAGACGACACCTCGATCGAGCCACCGTCCTCCGTCTCGATCGTGCCGCTCCCCAGTCTGGGTCGTGATCCCTTTCGAACGACCTTTGCGGCCGGAGCCGGTGGAGATCCGGAGCCGGCATCCATGAGCTCCAATGCGCGACTGACGACCTCGGCAGGGACATCGCGCCATTCGTTGCGGAAATCCTTGTAGCCGAGAGAAACGCCCCAGCGTTTAGCGCGCCGTTCGAGCTCCGTCACCTAGTCCGCTCTCGGATACTTCTTCTCGAAACGTTCTCGAGCAGCTTTGATCGAACGACCGTGACGGCGCCATCCGGCCCACGGGTCGCGTTCTGCGGCAACCGTTGGCGCGTTCCGGATCGTGTAGCGGCGAGCGGACAATTTCCGATCCGAGACCTCGTCCCATTCGAGCGGCATGGAAACGGGCGCGCCGTCCCTTGCTCGGATCGAGTAAGCAGCCACTGCCGTCTGTGCGTAGGCATTGCGCATGAAATCGACGAATAGCCGATCGCCACGCTTTGCTTTTCGAACCTCGATCGTGAGCCTCTTCGGTTCTTCAGCCGCTATGAACGATGCGATCTCGAAAGCGAAAGCCCGTACCTCCTCGAAGCGGTCACGTTTGGCGAGCGGCGCCATAACGTGAAGCCCGCGCGAGCCGGTCGTTTTGACGAATGGATGGAAGCCAAGATCCGAAAGCAACTCTTTGGCCCGCAGAGCTGCGCTGCGTACGACTCCGAAGTCGTCGGTCGAGGGGTCGAAGTCGAAGATGAGCTGGTCCGGGCAATCGACCCGATCCGTCCGCGCCAGTCCTACGTGCTGCGTAAGGA
>JBHELU010000047.1:0-7353 GCA_046262955.1 Actinomycetota bacterium
CCATCTCGACGAGCTTGGCGCCGGGAACGCAGTCCGCGATGTAGCGCCCAAATGCCACCGGTATGAACGCGTCGCGCGCATTGTGGAGCACGAGCGTCGGCACCTTGATCGTCTTGAGGATTTCCGTAGTGTCGATATCGAGGTTGAGTTCGAACATGGCTTCGCCCTGTCCAGGGCTCACGGACAAGCGTTCGTACCTTCCGAACCAACGCCGGAAGTTCTCGTCCTGAGCCCGGCTCGGCGCCACCAGATAGGCGCCTTGACCCTCTCCCCAGTGATTGCGCAGCACCTCGTGAGCCAGATCCAGATACTGCGGAGCCATCCCGATCGGGTAGTCCGGCGCTTGCTTATAACGAGCGCCACCACCGTAGAGGATCAGACCGTTTACGCGCTCCGGATACGTGGCCGCGTAGAGGGCCGCGATATTCGCTCCCTCGGACCACCCCATCAGAGCTGCGTTATCTGAACGTGCAGCGTCCATGACCGCACGGACGTCGTCCATCCGCTCCTCAAGCGTCGAACGTGCCGCGTCTCGATCCGAGAGTCCTGTCCCTCTCTTGTCGAACATGATCACGCGAAAGTTCCGCGTGAGCCGCTTGACGAACGTTTCGAATGAAGGATGCTCCCAGACGACTTCGAGATTGAAGATCCACCCGGGCGCGAGTACGAGATCCCTTGGCCGATCACCGACGATCTGGTACGCGATGTTCACTCCGCCGGTACTCAACGCATAGCGGGTTTCCGGTTGCATGTCGGACATTGTCACCTACCCCCAGCGAACGTCGCGGCGTCCTCGAAACCGTCGGTAAGCGGGTGTCGAGCCGACGACCCGAACCCAGTTGACTGCTCCTTGGTTGTTACTGCTGTGTGCCTGCTTCGGGCTCCAGGACACCAAAGCCAGCACCTTGCGGGTCGGTGATCAGCGCGAAACGTCCGACCGTTGGGATCGGCGTTGGCTCTCTCATGATCGTTGCGCCCAACTCGCGGGCTTTTGCGACCGCGTCGTCCGCGTTCTCGACGGCGAAGTAGATGAGCCAGAACGACGGCATCTGCCCCGGCGGGAGCATGCTCCCAGCTGCGTACTGATCGTCCTTCTTGTAAACGATGTACGAGCCGTCCTCACCAAAGGGCTCTCCCGTCCAACCGAACAGGCCCGTGTAGAACGACTTGGCCTTCTCGAGGTCCGACGCCATCACCTCTGTCCACGTCAGCGTGTTCGGCTCACCCATGACTTCAGCGCCGATATTGTCCTTGGGCTCCCACAAGCAGAAGAACGCACCGTTGGGATCCGCGATGACGCTCATGCGGCCGGCGTCGAAGACATCGAACGGGCCAGCGTGGATCGTTCCGCCGAGCTGCTCGGCTTCCTTCGAACGATTGTCGAGGTCGTATACCGTGAAGTACGCGTTCCACGCCGGCGGCGCACCGGCCTCGCGCTGCTGCTCCTGTTGTAGGGAAGCCGCGGCCGTCGTCTTTCCGTTCTTCTTGAACATCGTGTACACGCTGCCGTCCTCGCCCATCGGTACGTCGTCGTAGTCCCAACCGAAGAGGCCGGTGTAGAAAGCCTTCGCTCCGTCCAGATCGGTCGTCTGTAGGTCTGAATACGAGAACATCGTCTCGACATGCTTAGTGATCTCCGGCATCGATCGCCTCCCAGTTCGCTGGCTCGCGTTACCTCGCGTTATCCAACCTACCGGAGGGATGGGAGAACGAAAAGAGGATCTACGTGTTGAGTCAGCTGCGGTTACGAAGGGAAGGTGACCCAGTAGACGGCGAGCGATCCCGCGGAGCGTTTGGATCCCATACGCGTGACTTGGGTCGTTATGGGTCAGCACTGCCACGGACACTCTCTGGCCGTGAAGTTGGACGTATGCCACCTGATGGTCAACCCATCCCGTCCCTGATCCCCATCCGCCTTTGAAATAAAGATGCCATCGGGGAAGGTGGCCATCGACGAATGCAGCCAGCCCCCAGCGCTGGGGGCCGATCACGTGTGAAAGCAAGTAGCGCGCGTACGCACGGTGGCGATGCGGAACGAACTTCTGGATACGGGCCATGAAGCGCGCCATGTCGGCAGCCGTTATCTGGCTAAGGCCCCACGGTCGCGTGTAGTGGAATCCGTGCATGTGAGCACGTCGCGCAAGGCGCGTAACGCGAGCGGCCCCCACGATGTTCGCGACTCGGGTAGCCGCGTTGTTGTCCGATCGTTTGATCATCGGAGCAAGAAGCGATCGGTCAGAATCTCTTAGATCCCGGTGACGCACGCTGCCCATCCGCAAGTAGGTCACTAGCAGCATCACCTTGACCACGCTGGCTGAGGGCATCTGGAGGCTGTCGTGATAACCGTGGAGCTTGACGCCGGAGCCCACCACTGCGAAGGCGATCGAGCCGCTTCTTCCCTCGGCGTATCGTTGCGCCGACCGGACGTAGTAAGGCCAGCCGTGGGGGTTGGAAGATCCCCCGAGCGCGGCAGTGGGAGCCAGGCTCATGGCTCCCACCGAGACCGCAACCGCAACGAGCGCGGCTAGGCTTTTCACGCGAGCGACATTACGCCGCGTCGCGTTGCTTATCTAAAGCTGTTGATCTGAGTCTGCGGGTTCGTGTTGCCTTTGAAGTAGTACGTGTCCTGGCGTCCGGTGCCGTCAAGCTCGTACACGCGGAGCATGCCGTCCTCACCACTGGTGTACAGGCGGCCGTTGTACCAATACACCGACCACATGTTCACACCGTCCGGTTGTGCGTACGCGTACTCCTTCGGGTTGGCCGGATCGCTGAAGTCCGTTACCGACAGGCCGCCCGTGTAATACGCGGACACGACGAGGTGCTTCTTGGGATCGCGCATCGGGATGATGTTGAAGTTATGTGTTGTGCACACCTCGCCGGGTGCGCCCATCCGCGGGAGGGACTCGTGGCCAAGCAACGTTGGATTGGTTGGATCGGTCACGTCGTAGTACCACATGGCACCCGTGGTCGATAGCGAGTTCCCCTCGCACGCGTCGATACCCTCGGCCCCAGCGAACTCGTCACCAAGAGCGAGGACTTTTCCGTCCCAAGTCATTGCCGTCGAGTGGTGGATGTTGATCGCCGGGTTATAGATGTGAGCGATGATCTTCGGATTCTCGGGGTCTTTGATGTCCCACACCTGCGACTCGGTGATGCAAGCGGCGAATGCAAGCTGGCGGGCCGGCACGACCGTTACGTCGTGGCATCCGATCGTCTGACCGGTCGTCGGCGTGGACACAACCTTGGCAGCCTTGGGGTCGTTGAGCGGAACCTTTACGACCGATGTGTAGCTGTGATTCGAGGCATTGCACTTCTGGCCCTGGCCCCCGAGCGGGTACGACTGGATATAGAGGTACACATTCTGTCCGTCTGGATAGAGCGTGTTCGTGTGCGAGCCACATGCGGTGTAAACGGCGCTGACCTCTTTCGGACGCGAGGGGTCGGAGATGTCAATGATCCTGATGCCTTCCCAGGACGTGCTCTGAGCCTGCGACGTGTTGGATGCCGTCGCGGTGTCTTTCGTGTCGCACGAAGGACCGGTCAGGGTCGCGTCCACCGAGAAGAAGACCAGGTTGCCCCAGATCGACACATCGCCCTGGCCTCCTGCACAGGCGAGTGTCCCGAGCTCCTTCAGGTACGGAGCGCCCGGCGTGATCTTGAAGATGCCGATGCCCTGGTAGGAGCCCGCGACGACCAGGTTTCCCCGGAACGCGAAGTCCGTCCCGGTCACCTGCTGTCCGGCGATCTTGAACGGAGCGTGCATCAGCTCTGTGATGTTCTTGGACTGCGGGCCCTTCTCGGGCGCCTGAGCACCCGCTGCGGTGCCGGTAACAACCAGCGCCGCCAGCACCACGATTCCTATCGCCTTGCGGATCATGTCGGGGACCTCCAGGTTCGTGACCTATGTCTGATTTAGACAGTTCGTCACGAAGTGCCCCTAGTCCTGCGAAGCCAAGCGCCTTCGAGACCCACAAAAGATCAGGGGGAGCGTCTCCGCTCCCCCTGGGTGTGTCTAAGGATCTGGCGCTATTTACGACGACGCTTCTTGATGACCGACTTGCCCCGCACCTGGTGGGCCACGTAGATCCCGCCCTGAGGAACCAGGTCGTTCGTGTAAGCGATGTGTGCGTACCCCTTGCGGTCGACCGCGATGTCGATGAAGTCGAGCAGGTTGCGGTTGGCTCCTGCAGGACCGAAGCCCGTGCAGAAGATCCCCAGCACACACACGTCGCCTTGGTGGATCGGAGTCTTAGTGATCTTGGTGATCTTCCACTTCGGCTTGGCCGTGTTGAGCTTCAAAGTCTGGCCCATGTACACGTTCCACTTGGCATTGTCCATGCCTGAGGGCTCTTCCGGCTTACCGGCCGGCGTGGTTCCGGGGATCTGGTCGGTCTCGATCCACGAGACGTCGACCTTGCCCGGCTTCCCTGCGGCGATCGTTGCGTAGTAGTGCGTTCCCTTGGACACGTTCACCTTGTAAGGATCGCCTGGGTTTCCTCCGCCTAAAGTGGTGGGAGCTTTGGTGTTCCACGAGCCGTCTTCCCCGTAGTGGTTGCTGCCGAACACGTAGATGTCCCACTCGCCCGCGTCGGCCGGCGTGTTGGTTAGGTTGTCCTGCACGCCCACGTAGGGATTTCCCTTGCGGTCGAGCGTCATGTCCGGGAAGAGCTCGCCCATGTCGTGGGTGACCCCGCCGTTGAACACGTTGACGTCGGTCCACGTCTGGCCCTGGTCGTCCGAGTACGCAACCCACAGCTGATAGAAGGTGTCCTCTTGCGTGTAGTTGCATCCCGTCGCCCCGCTGGAGCCTGCGTCAGCGGCGATCCATGACATGTAGACGCGGCCTGCGTGGGGGCCGCGCTGCGCGACCTTCAAGCTGCCGGGGATCGTGTTGCATGCCGACGACGATGCGGCGGTCGGATCCGTGATCACGTTCACGGCCTGGCCGAACGTCTTGCCGCCGTCCTTGGATGCGTTCACCCACACGAGGCCCGGGCCGAAGTCGTGGTAGCCGATGTAGACCTGTGCCTGCTTCGTAGTCATCTGAGGCGGGATGTACGCGTCGGTCCACTGACGGTCGACGTGAGCGGAGTTGTTCGTGGACGTGCCGTCGCCGGCGTCGCCGGGACCCGTCCACTTCTTGCCGTGGTTCAGCGATTTGTAGACGACTCCCTCGAGCGAGGTACTACCCGAAGTAGATCGGAGGTTGCTCTGGTAGACCGCGCCGGAGCTATCGATGTTGACACTGGTGTCACCGGAGCTGCTCTCGGCGATGGCACCCGGCTTCCATGTCTTGCCCTTGTTCCTCGAGTAGTAGAAGGCCATGCCGGGGCTGCCCGGGTACGAGACGTACATCCACTTCCCGAGCCCCATCGCGATCGAAGGCTCGCCGCCCCCGTTCTGCTTTGAGACACCTACGATCTTGAACTTCTTGGTCGCGGACTTGGTCTTGACGGGAGCGTTTGGATCCGGCGCGGTCTTCCGCACGTGAGGCGCGAGCGCAATGCCCGACCCGAAGAACCCTGCGACCGGCGCCGATCCCATCGGGATCAAGGCGGCAACGACCGCGAAACCAATCAATTTGGAGCGCATGTGCCCCCTCCTGTGAAGTATCCCCATGAACTGAACTGGACGAATGTACTTCGCGTTAAGACATACGCATATAGCGCGTTTGAGCTATATGCGACGATTTAGCCTCGATGGGCGACTAGTCCTGGATGGACGAAGGGACTCTTGAAATAGCCCTGGCTTCCGCGGGCGCATGGGAGCCGGGATAACCGGCATTCCGAGCGTCGCCGAAAGCCCACACCCGGCCCAGCGAGTCCACGAGCCAGTAGCCACCGCCGTCGGACGTGGCGTCGATGCCGACGATCGTTGACCCGAGCGGTTTGTCCCCAAGACCTCCGAAAGAGGGTGCGCTTCCTCCGGGGATCACACGTCCTTGTGAGGTGACTTCCCAAAAGCCGTCGCTGCCTCTGACCACTCCGCCGACGACATCCGTCGCGCTGTCGGCGGCATCCACCGGCAGCGCGTCGCCGAACGGATAAACGCTCCCATCCGACGCGAACAGCCGGTAGCCCAGACCCGTCGGCGTTACGTCCATGCCAACGATCGGGGCACTGGGAGCCGAGTTGTTGAGCCCACCGAGAGCCTTCGCGCGCCCGTATGCGAAAACACGTCCGGTCCGGCTGGCCAGCCAGTAGCCGCCACCTTTCGGAAGAGGGGCCATCGCCGCGATCCCGACATGTTGATCTTTCCTTGCTCCCAGGAAACGAGCACTGCCGAACGCCTTCACGTGGCCGTCACTCGTGTACAGCCAGTACCCGGAGCTGTCGGGAGTCGGAACGATCCCTCTCACCGATCCTTTCGAGCTGGTCGCGTTCATGGATCCGAAAGCGGATGATCCGTACGGCAGGACGCCTCCACCTTTCGTGACGAGCCAGTAGCCGCCATACGGAGCGGCGGCGATACCGTCCACGAAGGTGGTACCCGGTCGATACGCGGTAGTCCTTCTATAAGCACCGTCCCACGTGAAGCTGATGTGCACATGGCTCACGTGGGGATCCATGACGGAATGCGACTCGGGCGAGACGCACACCGCGCCCTTCTGCTTGCAATAGACGCGCCACCCGTACCCGGGAAACCAGATGTGTCGATTCCAGATGACGTACATGACACCAAAACGGCGCGCCATTGCAGCGTCGTTCCCGAAATGGTCGGGAGCTTCGAGCCACGCGATCATGTCGTCGGCAGCTCGCCGCTGCGCGACGTTTGCGTAAGCAGCCCCCCAGTCCCACGCGCGGCCCTCTTTGTGCTCGCTCTTGCCGCCGACGTTGCATGCTCGAGAGATCGAACCGGCGTTGGTTACCGGGTAAGCGCTCAGCACCATCCTCTGGAAAGCCAGAACGCCGGGCTTGGGGGCCGGATCGCAGCGACTCTGCCCTTCATAGGAAGGAAACGGATCGATGCCCGGACCGAACGACCCTGCGCGCGGGTGAGCGTTAGCGGTGGGGGCGATCGCGAGAGCCGAAGCGATGACAAGAACGGCGCACATCACATGACGCCCACGGCGCGCTGCGCTAGCGCCTTCGCTCCTCGACCCGATTCGGTTGATCACGATGAAGCCGCACCTCCTGTTTCGGAGACCCCTAACCGGGGAGGAGTGAGCCCTCGTGCCGGCGGGAATATAGGGTTCGATCCGACGTTTCAAACGTCGACGGATGCGGTGGATTACTTGAACAGGGCAAGCCGAAAGGCGGTGGAAGGGTGCAGTCTGTTTCCGACGAGGACTTCAACGAAGTAGTGCTGACGTCCGATCAGCCCGTGGTCGTCGACTTCTGGGCAGAGTGG
>JBHELU010000048.1:0-3565 GCA_046262955.1 Actinomycetota bacterium
GTTGATCTCCTGACGAGAGGTTCCGCCTGCCGCGGCTTGGATCGCGCCGTGCTGCAGAGCCTTGAGTGAGATCTTTCGTTTGACCATCTTTTCTTCGAGGACCTTGAGACAGTCCTTCACCTTCTGCTCGGTGTTGGACTTGATGACGATCAACGGGGAGTGGTCCTGTTCGGTGAGCTCGACGCTCGAGCCTGTCCCCTTGAAGTCGAACCGCTGCGAGATCTCTCGCTGGGATTGGTCGACGGCGTTCCTGACCTCTTGGAGGTCGATCTCGGATACGACGTCGAAGGAAGAGTCTTTAGCCACGTTGGTGCGAGAGGTTAGCGGATAAGCGTTTGCAGAAGCGGGACCATGTCGGCGATCCGCTCTTTGTTCAGGTAGGCGTCCGCCCAAACGGGCTGCGTATCCAGGATCGCTGAGAAGGCCACGATCCGTGTTCCCGGGGTGATCGCCCGCAGGAGCTCGGCGGCCCCCGATCCATCCAGCCGGGGCAGCATGTAGTCGAGGATCACGAAGTCCGGCTGATGGCGGAGGGCGAGGGATACGGCTTCGACGCCGTTGGCGGCTTCGCCGACTACGTCCAGACCTTCGCTCTCACACAAGAGACGCAGGACGTGTCGAACCTCCTCGTCGTCGTCGACGATCAAGACCGTGGAGGTCGCTACCTCGCTAAGCATGGGTTCAGCTTTGCTTACGCACCTCGTTTTGTCTAGATGTGGGAGCGATTGTGAGCTTGCACCGCTGGTTTTTTTCAGAATTCTTTTATGGCCATTACCTGCGATTTGTAACGTTATGAAGCCACGCCCGCACGCGCTGTCAGGGTTATTGGTGGACGTTCTCCCTTTACCTTGGTACCAAGTGGGGACTTCCCCAATATCAGTCCGTCGTTCGCGGGATACGACGAAGGAGAGATGCTGTGGCTGGCGCGCGTGCCCTGTCGCGGGGAGCGTCGACCGTAATTGCGGTCGTGGCTCTCGTCGCCCTTGTGGCAAGCATGGTTGTTTACGAATCCTCCGCCGGAGCGGGCGAGTCCAGGTACCGGCTCAACCCCATGGAGAAATGCATGATCAAGAAGATCGATGGCGCCCGAAAGCGCCACGGTCTGAGGCGACTCGACACGGATAAGCAGATCGCATACGTCGCGCGCCGGCATGCGCGCACCATGGCTCGTAGGAACGTCGTTTTCGACGATGCCAACCTTCCATCGAAGGTAACGAGATGGCGCAGCCTTGCCGCCAACGATGGTGAGGGACTCAGTTGCAAGAGAACGTTCAAAGCTCTGATGCACGACTCTGCGCACCGCGCCAACATCCTGGGCCCCTACAACTTCGTTGGCGTTGGAACACATCGCCGCGGCAATTGGGTGTTCGTGTCGCAGATATTCGAATGGCGCCGCAATCCGGGGAACCGCTGGCACTACCCCTGATCTACTGATCTAAGGCGCAGGCGTCGCGTTCTCCGGGTAGAGCGCGGCTGCTTCTTCTGCCGTCATTGTCGGCGGCAACTCGTCGGGGTCTGCGTCCGGTTCGCGCGGGTAGATCCACTTCTTGTACAGAGTCGTCCACGTCCCGTCGGCCTGCGCGCGTTCGAGGATGTTGGAGAGGACCTCGCCGAGCCCCGTCGCCTTATTGGAGGCGACGGCTCCATAGCCCTCGGTGGTCAATTCGTCGCCGGCGATCTTGATCGAGCATGTTGAGACACATCCGGAGATCGGTTTGCCGACGATCGCGATCAGGCTGGAATCGGCTGCGGTCACCGCATCGACCTTATGTAGGACCTCGAGCCCGCCGCACTGGCTAAGCGTGCCGGTGACCACGTTTAGGCCCGAGATCGTCGAAGGATCGACCTCGGTCTCGGGGTCGATGGCCGCGCACACTTTGTGGCCCGTGAGCTGGCTGAGCTGGGTGATCGCCGAATTGGCCGGCACCGCCACACGCTGGTGGGCGATGAAGTACGGGTCGGTGACGGCGTAGTGGCGGGCCATCTGTTCGGTCGTCGCCGATGCCGGAAAAGCCACGTCGGCGCTGCCCCCGTCGATCATGCCGAGCAGCTGGTCGTTGGGGGCCGGAACGAACTGTGGCTGTACTCGAAGGGCTTTGGCCACGTACGCGCCCAAGGCTTTCTGGAAGTCCGAAAAGACAGGACGGTCGCTCGGGACGGCGATCCGCAGCACACCCGACTGCTGGATCGCTCCCATCACGGTGTTGGTTGGGAAGTGTGTCGGGGTCGTCGCCACCTCGGGCGGCGGGACGCACGCGGCCATCACCGCGAGCGCGCAGACGCACAACACCACTCGCTTGATCATGGAGCCTCTACAGATACCCCAGAGACGAGAGCCGCTTTCGGATTGCTTCGATCTCATCTGGATTCAGCGGTTCGACATCTTCCGGCCCCGAAGTTTGAGCTTCAACTTCGGGAATGATCTCGATCCGGCCGTGATGCGACACCAGGTCCCGAAGCACGTACACGGCGAACTCGGTGACCGAATGGAAGCCCGATCCCTGAATGACCTGTTTGAGTTGATCGTAAAGAGGCCGCGGGATCTTGAGCGTTACTTGGCTCTCGGTCATCCGACGATCCCCGACAGCAACAGGATCACTAGAGGAACCGCCAGTAGGCACGCTGTGAACACTCCGAGCCGAAGCTTGCTACGCACCATCTGACGCTGGAACCTCCACACGAATCGTTTGAACGGTTTGTAGAAGAACAACATGATTATCAAGCCTACGCACGCCGTCCCCGAGATCTCCGAGAGGATGATCCTCACGGGCGACGCGGGATGCGTCACCCCCGGGCCTACACCGACCAAGAACGCCACCAACAGCTTGTCCACCAGCGTGCCGAGATCGGCGCCGACGATGTAGGGGATCAGATCCTCGCGTTTGACGTATCCCTTTGCGACTAGTGGAACGAGCACTGTGAGCGCAACCGAAACCGAAAGCGTCGCGATGACGACCACGATCCCCAACGCGAACATCGGCCATTTCCGCCTCAACCAAGTGATGCGAGAACCTTGCAGTCGCGCCTCGTCCACCTCGGGCACAAGAGTGTCGACGGCCTTGAACGCGGCGAGCAGTAACACCAGGCCCCCGACGAATAGGAGACCCGGTGGCCATGTGTCGATGCGATTGAGCATCCATCCGTAAAGAAGGTTCACGAGATTCCCGAACGAAGGGGGCGCAGTCAGGCTCACACTGTGCATCGGTCCCTTCAGAACGAAGAATCCGATCGCTGCGCCCGGCAGATAGATGATGGCCGTGATAACGAGCGCCATGACTGCGGTCGAAACCGGGGCAAGACGCTTGCCTTCGCCGCTTCGGACCGCGTAGATCACGGCGATCAACAAGACGACGAACGCGGCCCCCAAACGAGCTCCGGTGACCATCGTGAAGCCTTGGATCTCTGTGATCGAGCCGGCAGCTCGAAGCGTCAGCGCGGCGGCGGCTGCTGTGGAGCCCGACAACGTCAGCATCGCTCCGATCCAGCCAAGACCGAAGGTCGATCCCGCGTTGCGGACCAAGAACCCTCCGGAGTTGAAGACGTCCACCGCCCCGGCACCGGTCTT
>JBHELU010000049.1:0-4478 GCA_046262955.1 Actinomycetota bacterium
GTGTATATCCAGTCGATGCCAACGGGAGTCCCTCAGCCACCAGCACAGCCTCCCTCGTTCCTCGAGAGCGACAAGTTCTCGATCCTCAGCGAGATCGAGCCGCCGCGGGCGCCAGACATCGAGCACGTTCGTGAGCAGATCCAGGTCCTGAACAGTGTCGTCGACGCGTTCTTGATCCCAGACAACCACCTTGGGCGCGCGACCGTGTCCAGCGTTGCGGTGGCTCACGAGGTGGCGTACCTGGGTGGGCGGTCGATCGCTTGTTTGAACGCCCGCGATCGCAATCTTCTGGGATTCCGGCGTGACCTATTAACCGCGGCGTCTTACGGGGTCGACCATTTCCAGTTCGTCTACGGAGACCCACCCAAAGAGGGACGCCGAACGGAGGACCTGACTGTGCGAGGGATGATCGACGAGGTCAGATCGTTCGGGACCGGCCCCCTCTTTCAGGGCTACGCGGACTTCCGCATCGGCACTGTTGCGAAAACCGGGCGGCCGCTCGGATGGCGAGCTCGCGCCGACTTCGTCTTCGTTCAGATCACGCATGCCGTCGACCGCTTGCTGCGATGGCGAGAATCACTCGACTACGACGGCCGCGTATACGCAGGTGTCCTCGTACTGGCATCCGCCCGCATGGCGCGACGCGTGAATGCGTCCATCCCGGAGATCAGGATCCCCGAACGGATCATCGACAAGCTCGAAGGCGATCCAACCGTCGGCCTCGATCTCGCGTGCGATGAGATCGAGACGCTGAAGGAGTCGGGCGCGTTCGATGGGGTGCACTTGGTTCCCGTCGGCCGTTACCGGGAGATGGCGGCTCGACTCGAGCCGATCGTCCGGTCCTGACTGTTGCTTTAAGCCTGCGTCTGCTTTGCGGGGGCCGTGCTGCTCTGCCCGTTGCGGGGAGCGACGTCGTCCACGAGCGTCTTATCCGGCTTGATCGTCAGGAGGACCGCTTCAAGATCGGGACCTTCGAGCGTCTCCTCGGATTTCAATCGGGTGGCAAGCGTGTCAAGGATGGCCCGGTGCTCCGTGAGCAACCGACTCGCATGCACCTCGGCCTCACTCAGCATCGCGTCGATCTCGTTCTCCATCTCGTGGTGCGTCTGCTCAGAGATCTCTGCGATCGGCAATGTGTCACCTAGGAACACGTCGCCTTCTTTAGCCAGCAATCGTCTGCGGCGCGTACCCATCCCGAAGCGACCGATCATGTCGCGGGCAAGGTCGGTCGCGTGATCCAGATCTTGCTCGGCCCCCGTCGATGGGACGCCATAGATCAGTTGCTCGGCGGCAAGACCGCCCATGGCCGTGACGAGCTGACCCATCAGTTGGTCTTTAGTCAGGAGCACTGCGTCGGTCTCTTTCTGGATGGACGCAAGCCCCAGCCCACGACCTCGAGCGAGGATCGAGACGCGGTGTACGTCAGAGGCTCTTCCGACCGCTGCAGCAACAACTGCATGCCCACTCTCGTGATAAGCCGCTCGCTTCTGCTCTTCTTCGCTTAGGACGCGGCCCTTCTTCTTAGGACCGGCAAGCACTCGTTGGATCGCTTCTTCCAGCTCTGGCATCTCCACCAGAGCGCGAGCGTCACGGACCGTCAGAAGTGCTGCCTCGTTGATGACGTTCGCGAGGTCGGCTCCCGAGAAACCGGGTGTACGCCGCGCGAGGTAATCGAAGTCGACACTCGGAGCCATAGGCCTGCCGCGCGCATGCAGCTCGAGGATCAACTGCCGTCCGGTGTGATCCGGCTGGTCGACGGTGATGTGACGGTCGAAACGGCCCGGCCGCAACAGGGCAGGGTCGAGGATGTCCGGACGGTTCGTCGCGCCGATCACGACCATGCCCGCGCTGACATCGAACCCGTCCATCTCGACGAGGATCTGGTTCAGCGTCTGCTCACGTTCGTCGGTGCCACCGCTGCCGCCGCCCTGCGCGCGCTTCCGGCCGGCAGCGTCAAGCTCGTCGATGAAGACGATCGCCGGCGCCACCGCACGAACCCGTGCGAACAGGTCGCGGACACGAGCCGCACCGACGCCTACCAGGGACTCGACGAACTCTGCGCCGGCAACCGAGAAGAACGGAACTCCAGCCTCGCCGGCAACGGCTTTGGCCAGCAGAGTCTTCCCGCATCCTGGAGGACCGAACAGCAGGACGCCCTTAGGAGGCGTCGCGCCGATCTCTTCGTAGCGCTCCGGATCCTTCAGATAGTCGACGACCTCTTTGAGCTCGGCCACCGCCTCGTCGGCGCCGGCCACGTCGCCGAAGCCAACCGCGGCCGTCAGTCCTTTCTTGCGTCGCTTGTCTGACCCTTTGCCGATCGAGCCGAACATCAAGACGTCGCCGATGCCGGAGCTTCCACCCTTGCCCGCCGTGAACAACAGGGCGAACAGGTTTGCAAGGATCATCAACGGCAGCAGGAACGTCGCGATGATGCGAACGTCTTTCTTTACCGTTTCCGGATCGACGGTGACATCACTACCCGACTTCGCCGCCATCTGGACGAGGATCGCGGTGAAGGCTCCATCCGACGGATAGGCGACCCAGTAGCTGCCCGAACCTGCCGGAGCCTCGGCTTGGTTGGAGTTCGGGTTGGGATTTGGCGTTGGGGCCGTCGCGCTCCCGGACGACCCAGACTTGTTGCTCTGATCTTTGGAAGAGTTCGAGCTCTTCGAGCCCGACGACTTCGGAGACTTCTTCGAGGGCTGGGGGGCCGGAGCGGGCGGAGCCGCCTTGTAAGTGCCGGTCACAACTGCGTCTTCGTCGAGGAAGTTCGCCGACACAAGACGATTGGCTCCGGCAAGTGCGCTGAGTTGCCCGATCGACAGCTGGTCGCCCTGGGTGTTCGGACGCAGGTAAGAGATCGCGCCGGCGAAAGCACCTAACAGCAGGAGAAGGGTGATGCCCAAAGCAACCGTTGTCTTTCTGCTGCCGACGCGGCGCTTGGACGCGTTCTTACGCCGTCTTCTAAGCCTGTACTCCCTGATCTGACGGCGAAGTTTCTTCGTAAAGTGGTTCACCCTTAGCCCTCCCCGGAATGATGAGCTTGCAATGCTATCCGCAGAGCGATCCTGCGACCCTTGCTATTAGTTCTGAGCGCTATGCCTTGTTAGGGACAACGAATGTCTTTCTGACCGTCAACTCGTCCCACGGCATCGTGCGCATCTGATCGGCCTGCTCGGGATAAGAAGCAACGGATCCACGGAAGTAGAAGCTGTCCGGGGTGATCAAGGCGCCCGGGTAAGCCCCCAGCATGGACAGTGGAACCGGGATCGTGATCGTCCCGGTCGACGCGTCGAAAGTGGCCGGAACCGGACTTCCCGGAACCTCCGTGCATTGCTTCGTCGTGTCGGACTCGAGGCAGCCCCGCACCGAGAACGGGGCGACTCCTGGGTCCTGAGGAGATTGCGGCGGGCAGCCCGCGTACGTTGGATCGCAAGTCTGCCGGCTGAAGTCCGTGTACTTGCCAACGATCCAGTAGGGCCGGCCGTCGACGGTCAGCTCCCAGCTGTAAGTGGTGAGCTCGGGCCACCCGCCGTTCGGCGGAAGGCTGGCCACTTTGATGATGAAGTTGACGTTGTGATTGCGGACTGCGATCGCGGCCTTCGTTAGGTCCTGTCCCAGTTCCGTGCCCATCATGGTCTCTTGCGGGGAACCGTCACCCCAGTCACCGGCCGGATCCGTCCCGACCACGGTGACACGGTGGAGCGTGAGGCCCGGCCCACGGCGAGCTTGAGCACCGCCGATAGCACCCACGAGCATCGTGGCGACGACCGAAAGGCAGACGAATAAGCGAAGTGCTTTAGTCATCGCCGGTCACTCCAGACCCGGGCGGTTCTCACGCGTGTCGCTACCGCAGTAGCGAAGCCCCACACCATCATCATCGACAGTGCGCCGACGGCCAATCCGAACTTTGCGCCCGCCAGAGGATCACGACGACTGTTGACTCGGACCATCGCGTTCTGGACTGCCTCTTGCTGATCGATCTCGTGTGCGGCTTGAACGAAAGCGAGTTGAGGTTGCTGTTGCTCCTGTTCCGCCATCGCGCCTTGGGCAACGTGGCCCGGTTGCGCGATCGGTTGGAAGTTGGATGCCGGTGCTCCCTCGACGATCGGTGCGGGGGGAGGCAGAGCCAAAGGTGCGATCGGGATGACCAGCAACGGCGCCGCCGCAGGGACCACCGGGGGCGGTGGCGTCCCCTTGCAATGCACCCTCGCCTTGGCGACGTCGACCTTCACGCCTCCGGCGACCGCGCTCAGGACAACCGATGTGGTTTTGCCTGCAAGCGACCCAGGGCAGTGATAGCTCACCGAGAAGTTGAGGTTATGCAGCTTCGTGAAATCGACTCCCGGGATCGTCGAAGGCGAAATCTTGTTTACAACCTTCTGACCCTGGGTGGCTTGCAGCTCGACGGAACGCGGCAGCTTGAGTGACGACAGCAACCCGACGATCGCCGGAGCGAGCGTCACGCGGCCCTGGTC
>JBHELU010000050.1:0-7874 GCA_046262955.1 Actinomycetota bacterium
GTTGAGCGCTCCCTATACGCCGTTCATCGCCGACGAGATCTACACCAACGTCACGGCAACCGATCCCAACGCACCCGATTCCGTTCACCTAGCTCGCTGGCCGGAGCCCGACGGAGTTCGCGCCGACGACGCCCTGCGGCATCGCATGTCGCTCGTCAGAAGATTGGTGGTCCTGGGGCGCTCCGCGCGCACGGAAGCAAAGATCAAGGTCAGGCAGCCGCTCGCGAATGCATATCTAGTCGTTCCTGCCGATGACTACGCCTCGATCCAAAGCCTCGAACCGATGCTCAAAGAAGAACTGAACGTGAAGGCCATCGTTCCGTCAGACACCGCGGGTGACCTCGCGAACTACGTGGTCAAGCCCAACTTCAAGAAGCTCGGCCCTCGGTTCGGTCGCGATATCGGCCGCGTGCAGTCATCGATCTCGTCGGCCGATGCATCCGCTCTCGTAGCAGCACTCGACGCACGAGGTGCGATCTCACTCGACATCGACGGCGAGACGGTCGATCTGGCGAAAGACGATCTCGACATCAGGATCGAGAGCCGCCCCGGCTTGCAGTTCGTGTCCGACGGCCCGTACGGCCTTGCCCTCGACGTGGAGATCACCCCCGAGCTCGCTGCCGAAGGCCTGGCACGCGAGGTCGTTCGCGCCGTTCAGGAGCTGAGGAAATCGTCGGGTCTTGCCGTCGAAGATCGGATCGAGCTATGGATCTCTGGCGGCAACGCTTCGATCGATCAGTTGCGTCCGCACGAGAGCTACATCGCGGGAGAGGTGCTCGCTACAAGCGTCAAGTTCGAGGCCGGCCCAGAGGCTCTCTCGTCTGCCGAAGCCGCCGACGGTGTGACCGCCGCGCTGAAGAAAGCGCAGACCGCCTAGTCGCTCGAGAGCAACTCCGCAGCATCGGGCAAGCGGTCTTTGAGAATGAACGCGTCGGCCCAATCTGGTTTTTCGAAGAGGATCCCGGAAAACGCTACGATCCGCGCGTCGGGCAGCTCGATGCGCAGAGCTCGCGCCACTTCGGACCCGTCCATCCCGGGCATCCAGTAATCCATCACGATGACGTCGGGATGAAAGCTCTTTACGAGCCGAAGCGCGTCGCTACCGCCGGCCGCGCTTCGCACCTCGACGCACTCCTCCACGGATAGCGTGAGCGTCAGTGCGGATCGGATCGACTCATCGTCATCGACAACTAACACCCTCATGCCCCGATTTTGAGCTGAGCCCGATAGGTCGCCTATAGGCAACTCTCGCAGCTAGAAGTGGCCCCCGGGGCTCGTGTGACTAGTTGACTTCTACGGGGTGCAGATGCCGCATGCGCTGAGTCCGGCAGAGCGAGCATCTTCGACGCTCATTCTTTCGGCCCCCCGGGATCCCGCATAGCGGCAATCGGGCCGGTGGTACTTCCCGGTGCTCTTTACTCCGATGACCTCTCCACCGGAGCTGGATGGTGCGGGCGCTTCGCCGCCCCCTGAAACCGCGGTGCCGGCGGCAGGCTCGGAGCGGCTTCTGAGGAAGGCCAAAGTGAGCGTCACGGCAGAAGTAACGGTTGCTGCTATGGACGCCCAGATCAAAGGTTGAGAGGCCCCCACCCATCCAAACACTAGGAAGATCGCCGATACCCCGATAAGAAGCATCGACGCGCCGACAAGAACTGTCACCTTCGGTGGCCTTCCTTGCGTGAGAGGCGATCGGACACGCGCGCGGTGGGCCGAGGCTCGCGGCCGCCTCGCGGCTCGTTGCCATCACGCGGCTCGCGGCCGTCCCGCCCCGAGCGAGCAGCAGAGTCAGAGATGCGGATCTGACGAGGGGGGCCATCCTCCAACGTTTCGAGCAACTTCATCTGTTGCTCGAGGAACGACTTGAGCCGCTCCTTGACGTCGCCTTCGAACGATCGGAGCTGTTCGATCTGTTCCGTGAGATCGCGCTTCTTGGCCGTGTACTCACGCTCGGCTTCGGCATTGCGGCGACGAAGCTCCTCGTCGGTCCGTGCGGACCTCGAGCGAACCTGCTCGTCGACCTCTTTGACACGCGCCTCGGCCTCAGAGATCAGTCTCTCGGCTTTTTCCTTCGCGGACGCGATCGCTTCTTCCGCAGCCTTTTGAGCACCAAGGAGAGTCTTCTTGAGCATCTCCTCTGCGTCCCGGCTGGACGCGACCGCGCTGTCGAGCTCGTCCACTCGTCGAGACAGGGCTTCGTTCTCTCGCGTCGCCCGCGCAAGGGCCTCGGCAACCCGGTCGAGGAAGTCGTCAACCTCTTCCTGGTTGTAACCGCGCCACGCGTCGTGGAACTGCTTCTCGTGGATATCTCGGGACGAAAGCTCCATCGCCGTCAGTATCGCAGAGGGCTGCCGGCAAGAGGGTGAGTCACGACCGTTTCGAGCGTTGCTCGCTCAGCAGGGGATCCGCGACTGCAGAACCTGCAACAAGATGAAGATGATGATCGGCGAAAGATCCATGCCGCCGACGGGCGGGATGAGCCGTCTGAACGGAGCCATCACCGGCTCGGTTACGTCGTACAAGATCCGGATGACCGGCGTCAGCGAGGGTGGTGGTGTCCATGCCATCGTCACCCAGCTGAAGATGATGCGTAAGAACAGAACGAACGTGTAGACCGCGACCAGATAGCGGAGGATGCACCCGACATCCACTTCTAGCGTCGTTAAGCTTGGTTGAAGAACCCTCGCTCTTCGAGGAAGCGCCTCCGCTCCTCGGCAGAGACGTGGATCCCCGCTGGTGTGACCAGGAAAACCTTGTCCGCGACCGGCTGGATCGAGCCGCCGAGCCCGTAAGCGAGGCCGCTTGCGAAATCGACCAATCGACGAGCCAGGTGGTCGTCGGACGCTTGCAGATTCATGATCACCGACATGCCGTCACGGAACTTGTCGCCGACCTCTTGAGCGTCGTTGAAAGAGCTCGGATGGACGAGGTGCATCCCCGAGGCCTGGGGTGCGCTGCGCATGGGCCGGACCACGGCTTCTTGCTGCTGGCGGTCGTGGTTGATACGGCGAACCGAGGGCTTGGCTTCGGCGTGCTCGGGCTCGTAGTCCTCATAGGCGTAGTCGTCTAACTCGTCGTCCTCGACGAGTCCCAGATAGATGAGGGTCTTGCGCCAGATGCCGGCCATGGCGCGGCAAGGATATCCCGTGTTGTGCTGCAGTTTCCGGCTAAGTCGGACCTTTCTTTAGCCTGTTCGTCCCGGGTTTCGGGGGCCAAAGATGGCCTCACCCACGCGCACGATCGTGGCTCCTTCTTCTATGGCAACCTCGTAATCGCGAGTCATCCCCATAGAAAGGTGCACCTCGACCCCCAGGCGATCTCCCAAAGCAACCCCAAGCTCGGCAAGCTCCGCGAAATAGGGCCGCGTTTCCGTGGCCTCTTCGACAAAGGGGGCCATGCCCATCAGACCCCGGACGGAGATGCCTTCTAACTCGTGCACCTCTGTCGCAAGAGAGATCGCACGCGCCGGGTCGACGCCGTGCTTGTTCGGATCCCGAGCGATGTTCACCTCGATCAAGGCGTCCTGCACCTCACCAAGAGTCGACGCCCTGCGCGCTATCGCTTCCGCGAGCCCGAAGCGATCTACGGAGTGGATCAAGAAATTTGCACCGACAACACTGCGGACCTTGTTTGTCTGAAGGTGCCCGACGAAATGCCAGCGCGCGCGGTTCCCCATCACGGCCACTTTTTGTTTGAACTCCTGCGCCCGGTTCTCGCCCAAGTCGGTGACACCGGCGGCCAGTGCCGACTCGATCACGTCCAATCCGAACGTCTTCGATACCGCTACAAGAGTGACGGATGATTCATCGCGGCCGGCTCGCCGTGCGGCCTTCGCGATGCGTTCGCGGACTTCGGCGAGGTTCTCCGCGAGCGTCATCAGACTCGCTGGATCGTGGCGACGATGCCTGCCTGGCGACCGGTGATCCCGTCGCGGCGATGCGAGAAGAAGCGTTCTTCGCAAGACGTGCACTCGTGCCACGACGCGACCCGTTCGACACCCGACTGATGCAAGGCCGCGACCGCGGCCCGCCCTGGGTCGACGTGATTGGGATCGGCGACAGGAAGGCCCGCTCTCTCGAAGGCTTCGACCACTTCGGGACCAACCTCGTAGCAGCACGCATGGATGGAAGGGCCCACCCACGCAACTGCATCGGGACCCACCTTCGGCACAGCAACGGCGATGGCTCCCGCCGCAACCCCTCGCCAACCGGCGTGAAGCGCGACCACACCTTCTCGTCCGCTCACGACGATGGGTACGCAGTCCGCCGACAGCACCGCGGCCGCACCTCCATCCGTTAGCAAGATGCCGTCGGCTTCTTCGAGGGTCTTCTCCGGAGCACCCTGTCTGGCGACGACGGTGGTGCCGTGGACCTGCTTCACGAAATGGATCGCGCCGGAATCGATCCCGAGGGCACCGGCCACTCGAGCGCGATTCGAATCCACATTGTCGAGATCGTCTCCGGTAGCGCGACCGAGATTGAGCGACTCGTAGGGGGCCGGGCTAACCCCACCCAGCCGGTCGGTGAATGCGACGACAAGCCCTATCGAACCGGCATCAGGATCGACGATGAGCTGAAGCCCATCCATCTCGACTCGTGTCAACGAAGGTTTGTGCATCGACCCAAGTGTCTCAGCCGCGCGAACGGTCACTAGAGCATGGGGGCGCGAACTTGGAATCCCAATTCCGCACTTGGCGGAGCCATGGCGCTAGCGGAGCGCGCCGTGGGAGCGTGTCGGGAACTAGCGGTAGAGGGCGCGAGAGGCGCTAGCGGAGCGCGCCGTGGGAGCGTGTCGGGAACTAGCGGTAGAGGGCGCGAGAGGCGCTAGCGGAGCGCGCCTCTGCGCAGATCAAAAAGAGGCGGGGCCCGATAGCCCCGCCTCTTGGGGAAGTAAAGGTCGTGCTCGGAGCTATTGGTTCTTGAGGAACGAGGGGATGTCCAGGTCGTCCTCGGCGTCGAAGATCAACCGGTCCGATGCGTCGCCCAGGAAAGCCGGTTCCGAGTCGTTGACATCGGGGATCGAGAAGATCGTCTCGTCGGGACGCACGATCTCATCCGCCTCGAGCTGACCCCAGCGGTCGAAACCAGCTGCGATCACCGTCACGCGGACCTCGTCACCAAGGGTGTCGTCCACTACAGCGCCGAAGATGATGTTGGCGTCCGGATGAGCCGCCTTCGAGATGATCTGGGCTGCCTCGTTTACTTCGAACAGTCCGAGATCCGACCCGCCGGCGATGTTGAGAAGAACTCCGCGTGCTCCGTCGATCGACGCCTCCAGAAGTGGAGACGAGATCGCCGACCGAGCTGCTTCCTCGGCGCGGTTCTCACCGCGTGCTTGGCCGATACCCATCAGCGAGGAGCCGGCGTCGGTCATGACGGCTTTCACATCCGCGAAGTCGAGGTTGATCAGCCCCGGCGTCGTGATGAGGTCCGTGATGCCCTGAACACCTTGAAGGAGAACCTCGTCGGCCATCCGGAAAGCTTCCAGAACGGAAGTCGTTGCATCTCCTACATCGAGCAACCTGTCGTTCGGGATGACGATCAACGTGTCGACTTTGTCCTTGAGGTTGCCGATGCCGACCTCAGCTTTCGTTGCACGCTGCCGGCCCTCGAACGCGAACGGCCGTGTCACAACGCCGATCGTCAGCGCGCCGATCGACTTGGCGATCTCGGCAACGATCGGCGCACCGCCCGTACCGGTTCCGCCACCCTTACCGGCGGTGATGAACACCATGTCGGCACCCTTCAGAACCTCTTCGATCTCGTCACGATGATCCTCCGCGGCTTGGCGGCCGACCTCGGGGTTGGCACCCGCACCGAGACCGCGAGTCAGCTCGCGGCCGATGTCGAGCTTCACGTCCGCGTCCGACATCAGAAGGGCCTGCGCGTCGGTGTTGATCGCTATGAACTCGACGCCTTTGAGGCCAACCTCGATCATCCGGTTGACCGCGTTTACGCCTCCGCCGCCGATCCCAACCACCTTGATCACGGCCAGATAATTCTGTGGTGTCGTTGCCATTCGATCTCCTCTCAACACTCGACTCCGACCTGACTGTTGCTCGACCGTTTTGTTGGCCGACGCATCTGTGCAGGTAGGAGGCGCTTCCCGCTCGGCTTAGCCTCAACTTGAGGCTTATAGTTATGTCAACCTGTAGTAACGGTTCAGGAATATACCAGCGCGCCCACCGGCGTCAAGCGCCTTACAAGACGCTTGTGAAGCTCAATGAGAGTGAGATGGAGACGGATGTGGCGATGGAGATGCAGCCGACGGCGACGGAGCGGGAGACACGACGGCAGCCGGAGACGGCACGGCGGTAACAAGCGGGGCGACCGCCGGATCATCCGGGACGCGTACGTCGATGTAAGCGACGTCGAGATGCTGTCCGTGTACGCGATCCAACAGCGCGGCCAGCACGACGGCCTTGTCGTGAGCCTGGTCGGCCGAACCCCATCGCACGACGGTTCCATCTTTGAGCGACAGCGTCACGCGCGTCGCAGACGGAGCGATGATCGCCTTGATCTGGGATCTGATGTTGTCCGGCAGATGACGCCATGTCGTAAGAGCTGCGACCACCTCGGGGCTGTTCAAACGAGCGCCGGGATGGACGTTCTCGCTCTGGATTCCCCCAAGGATCGGTAGGTGCGTGTGAGCGCCTGCCGGTGAAAGGACATCGCCGTGAGCATCGATCAACCAGCGCGCGGCCCCCAGCGACAACTCGAGTGCGGCCTTTCGCTCGTCTATCCGCACTCGGATGGTTCCCGGAAGGATCCGGTCGACCTGAGCAGATGCCACCCACGGAAGCGTCTCGACGGATCGAGCGACCTGCGATGTCGAGAGAAGCAGCAGGTTGCGACCAGATGAGATGTCCGCTACTCGGGCAACGTCCGTCGGCGTCACGTGATGAGCTCCTACGACGCGCACGTTTCGGACGACCAGGAGCGGTGACCAGAACACTAGCCATGCCGCGAACGCGAGCCCACACACCACCGCGGCCACTGTGAACAGCCGCCGTCGCTTCGATCGGGCTATCGCCCGTCTCCGCCGAGAGAAACGAGGGTCGGTATGCACGCGGGCCGTCATAGTGAGGGCGTCCTGGGTGGATCGAACTCGCCTGCGAAATGGATCTCGGGGGTTAGGTCCACCCCGGAGGCCTCTCGAACCCGCTCACGGACGGCCTGCACGAGATCGAAGACATCTTGGGCCGTGGCTCCAGGGCGGGCGATGAAGAAGTTGGCGTGCAGGGTGGAAACCGACGCTCCCCCTACGGCAAAGCCTTTCAGTCCTGTCGCTTCCACGAGCCGGCCGGCGGAGTCCCCCGGGGGGTTCCTGAAAACGCTGCCCGCGTTCTGGACGGGGGGTGGCTGCGTGGCAGCCCGGTGCTTGCGGTAGGAGTCCATCCGGGCGCGGATCGCTTGCTCGTCGTCTTCGTGCAACGAGAAGCGCGCGTCGAGCACCACTTCGGATGGTTGGATCGCCGACTTCCTGTAATCGAAAGAGAGATCCTCGGCCGAAACGGCTCTCACGGCAGCAGTACCGAGATCGAGGACGCGCACTTCGGTCAGGTGATCTGCGGTTGACCCACCGTGCGCGCCTGCATTCATCCGCACCGCTCCTCCTATCGAGCCCGGGATCGCGACAAAGAACTCCACGCCGGCGAGCCCCCTGCGCGCGGCCCAGTTCGCGACGACCGGCAGTGAGGCCGCCGATCCCGCGCACATCGAGCTCGGTTCCGCTTCGGGACGGATCCACGAGAACGTTCCGCCCATGCGCACCACCAAACCCGGCCATCCCCGATCCGACACAACGACGTTGGATCCGCGCCCCAGCACCAGGACGTGGACGGGGTTATCGCCGAGCAATTTCGACAGCGCGATGAG
>JBHELU010000051.1:0-6921 GCA_046262955.1 Actinomycetota bacterium
AGCCGTTCGGCTTGTTCGGCGCGCGCACGCGAGTCGTACGCGAAGCCGGTTCCGATCAATGCGCTTGCGAGCTCTGTGCGATCTGTGAGATGGATCGGATCTCCGTTCAATGTCGCTCCGCCATCCCGCGTTGCCACGAACGTCTCCTCGCGGCAAGCATCGTGAACGACCCCTGCGGCCAGCCCTTCTTTGTCACGAACCGCGACGCTGACGGACCATTGCGGGATCCCGAACAGGAAGTTGATCGTTCCGTCCAACGGATCGACGATCCACGTGAAGCCCGAGCGCGACTCGGACGACTCCCCTTCCTCAGCAAGTATGCCGTCGTCTGGTCGCTCCTCGAGGAGCACTCCCAACAACAACTTCTCCGAATCTCGATCGGCGTCGCTGACCAGATCGGTCGGTGACGTCTTAGACGAAACGCCTCTAACAGGCCCCTGGAAACGCTCGAACAAAAGCTCCCCGGCCGCTGCCGCCGCGCGAACCGCCAGATCGGCGAGCTCGCCGGCGTCACTCATCGCCGGCTTCGACCTTCTCCCAGGCTTTGCGGGCCGCGATCAGCACGGGATCCCACACCGGTGCGAACGGCGGTGCGTAGGAGAGATCCATATTCAGCATGTGATCGACCGTCATCTCGTTCCAAAGAGCGGTTGCCAGCACATCGATCCTCTTGGCGGCTCCCTCTTTGCCGATGATCTGGGCTCCCAACAACCGGCCGGATCGACGTTCCACGATCAGCTTCGTCTTGATGGGGGCCGTGCCCGGGAAGTAACCGGCGCGCGTCGTCGAGTCCACCGTTGCAGTCGTATAGCTGAATCCGGCAAGTTGAGCTTCGCTCTCTTTCAATCCCGTCCGCGCAACTTCGAGGTCGCACACCTTTGAAACCGCGGTGCCCACGACGCCGGGGAAAGTTGCATACCCCCCGCCGATATTGATCCCTGCCACGTGACCTTCTTTGTTGGCGTGAGTTCCGAGAGCGATCGCCACGTGTTTGCGCGAGACCAGATGGAACTTCTCGGCGCAATCGCCCGCCGCCCATACGCCTTCGATGCCTGTGTGCATGCGGCGATCCACCACGATCGCGCCGGAAACGCCTGCCACGATGCCGGCCGCTCGAGCAAGGTCAGAATTGGGCCGAGCTCCCAAACCCAACACAACGATGTCGGCCGGCAAAGATCGTGTTTCCGTAGCTACGGCCGTCACTCGCCCCGAAACGCTCTCGAAACCGGCAACCGGTTCGTCCGTCAGCACTTCGATGCCCATCCCCCGCATCGCATCGGCCACGAGGACACCCATATCCGGATCCATCGTCGACATGGGTTGCGGTGACGCCTCGAGAAGCGTTACTTGCATCCCGCGCTTGATGAACGCCTCGGCCATCTCGAGGCCGATATAACCACCACCGACGACTACAGCGCGCTTCGGTTGTTCTTGCTCGACTGCCTTTTTGATCGCCACTCCGTCGTCGAGGACCTGGACACCGAAGATCCCTTTTGCGGTCGAGTTCTCCATGCGAGGCCGAAGAGGCATTGCGCCGGTCGCGATCACCAGCTGATCGAACGGCTCCCACGACTCGCCACCTTGCTCGAGGTCCGCGACCCTGACCGCGCGTCGGTCGAGGTCGACCTCGGCGACTTCCATACGCGTGCGCGCATCGATCGAGTACTTGGTCCGGAACACCTCAGGTGAGCGCGTGATCAAGGAATCGAAGTCGGTAACGACCTCGCCGACGAAGTAAGGGATCCCGCAGGCCGAATAAGAGGTGTAGTTGCCGCGCTCGAAGCTCACGATCTCGAGATCGTCGGGGCCGCGCCTGCGTCGCGCCTGGGACGCAGCGCTCATCCCGGCCGCGTCGCCGCCGATGACAACGAGCCGTTCGGTCACTGCACTAAAGCTTCTTGTCGTCCGGCTTGATGTCGGGATGGATCTCGTGGCCGCCGAATTCGTTGCGCAGAGCGGCGATCAGCTTGCCGGCAAAAATCTCGTCCTCGCGCGAGGCGAAGCGCGTGAACAGCGCCAGAGCGAGCGCGGGCATCGGGACTCCCTTCTCGATCGCGATGTCCAGGGTCCAGCGGCCCTCACCCGAGTCGTCGATGTAATCCGAGATGCCCTCGAGCTCAGGGTTCTTCTTCAGCGCCGAAGCAGCCAGGTCCAGCAGCCACGAGCGGATGACGCTTCCATATCTCCACACTTCGGCGATCTGTGCGAGGTCCAACTCGAACTCACCGTTCTTCTGCAACACCTCGAAGCCCTCGCCGTAAGCCTGCATCAGGCTGTATTCGATGCCGTTGTGGACCATCTTGACGAAGTGGCCGGCCCCCGGAGGGCCGACATGCGCGTAGCCGTTCTCGGGCGCGAGCGTCTTGAAGATCGGTTCCAGTCGCGCGAAGTCGTCATTGATCGCGCCGATCATCAAGCAGTAACCCTCCTTCAGGCCCCAGATACCGCCGGAAGTGCCCGAGTCCACGAAGGAGATGCCGCGCTTTCCAAGACCCTCCGCGCGTCTTACCGAATCGCTGTATCGGGAGTTGCCTCCATCGATGATCGTGTCGCCCGCGGATAATGCGTCGCCAAGGTTGTCGATGGTCGATTCGGTGATGTCGCCGGCCGGGACCATCACCCACACGGAGCGAGGAGCTTCGAGCTTGGAGACCAGATCCTCCAACGAGGAGGCGCCTACCGCGCCGTCCTTCTCGACCGCCGCGACGGCATCGGGGTTGACGTCGAAGGCAACGATCTCGTGGCCACCTTCCATAAGTCGAACGCTCATGTTGGCGCCCATGCGCCCCAGTCCGACCATTCCGATCCGCATCGCGTTTCCTCCCAGCGCGTTCGATCTTCCGGCTGACTCCGAGGTTAGCCTTTGACGGGGCCCTCGTAGCTCAGGGGATAGAGCACCGGTTTCCTAAACCGGGTGTCGCCAGTTCGAATCTGGCCGAGGGCACCACGTGCCCTTGGACAAGTGACCGCCCCAGCTGAAGGGAAGCGCTGATGGGAGCCGCAACGAACGAAGCGGACCGGCAACGCAACGCATGTATCGTCGTGGGCACCGACCAGTCCAGCGTCGGTTTCGATCGGGGCTCGATACAAGCGCTGCTCGACGCCGGCTCATTCTTCTGGGCCGATATCGAACGACCGGACGAGGGTGACTTCGACGTTCTGCGGAACGTCTTCAACTTCCATCCTTTGGCCGTCGAGGATTCCGAGCACTTCGGTCAACGAGCCAAGATCGACGACTACGACGACTTTGTCTTCCTGGTCGTCTACGGCGCGGCCGGGCCGGAGGACGAGGATCAGCTCGTCGAGGTCCACTGCTTCTACTCAGACAAGTTCCTCGTGACCGTCCACCACGATGACTGCCCCGCGTTCACTGACATCCGAAGGCGCTACGCGCAACGATCGACGATCTCCAAGAAGCACTCGTTGCTTCTGTATGACGTCGTCGACGGTCTCGTCGACAGCTTCTTCCCAATCCTTGCCACGCTTGACGACCGCATCGACGTTCTCGAGGACTCGATCTTCGAGAACGCTACCGATCAGCAACTCCAAGAGATCTTCCAGATGAAGCGCGAGTTAGTAGGTATGAGAAAAGCAATAACTCCTCAGCGCGATGTATTCGCCAGCTTCGTTGGGCGCGTGGCCGATCTCCCCGGTTTAGATCGAGACGACGAACGCTACTTCCGCGACATCTACGACCATGTGATCCGGATCAGCGAGCAGATCGACAGCTATCGGGATCTTCTGACCGGCGCGATGGACGTCTACCTCTCGACGGTGTCGAACCGGCTCAACGTGGTCATGAAGCAGCTCACCGTGATCGCAACAGTTTTCCTGCCGCTGGGATGGCTGACCGGTTTCTTCGGGCAGAACTTCGGGTGGCTCGTAGATCGGATCGGACATTGGGGAAGCTTTGTCGTGCTCGGCCTAGGAAGCGAAGCAGTGGCGGTGTTCGCACTGATCGCCTTGTTCAAGAAACGCGGGTGGTTCTAGCCATCTCGGATAAGCGCGTGCTCACTCAATCAGATCTGAACCGCGCGCTGCTCGCTCGACAGCTGCTGCTGGAGCGGTCCACCAAGTCCATATCCAAGGTTCTCGAGGCGATGGGCGGGTTGCAGGCTCAATACGCGCCGTCGATGTACATCGGTCTGTGGTCGCGGATTGTCGGGTTCGAACGCGACAACCTCACGCGCGCGCTCGAGCGACGCAGCGTCGTTCAAGGCACGCTGTTGCGAGCCACCATTCATCTCGTTTCCGCACGCGACTACTGGCCGTTCGTCGCCGGGATCACCGAGACACGCAAACAGTGGTGGCTGAAGACGCACAAGGTCGCCACCGAAAAAGAGATGACGGCCGCCGCCCGGAAGCTGCGGAAGGCTCTCGGCTCCAAGACGATGCACCGATCGGAGATCGACGAATTGTTGGGAAAGCCGATGGCCGGTGGTATCGGCCTGTGGGTCCCAATGGTGCGCGTCCCGCCCTCCGGCACATGGGAGAGACGGCGCGCGGACCTCTACGCGGCAGCCGACGAGTGGATCGCGCCCGAGAAGGTCGATCCGATTGACGGGGTAGCGCATCTGGTGCGCAGCTACCTGCGCGGGTTCGGCCCGGCCCCCATCGCCGACATCGCGAGTTGGGCCGGGATGCGCCCGAAGCAGATCGCTTCCGCGCTCGAGAGACTCCGGTTGCGACGTTTCCAAGGGGAGGATGGCACCGAGCTGCTCGACGTCCCACGCAGCCCCCTTCCCGCCGCCGACACCGCGGCTCCCGTTCGGTTCCTACCGACCTGGGATGCCACACTCCTGGCGCACGCGCGGCGAACGGGCATCCTTCCCGAGCGGTACCGGGCGCGCGTTTTCGACGTTAAGACGCCTCATTCCGTGCCCATCTTCACAATCGACGGCGAAGTAGCCGGGACCTGGAAGCTCGAAGGCGACCGCGTGAAGATCAACCCGTTCGAGCGCTTGTCTCGGAGCGTGGCACGCGAGCTACGCAATGAAGCCGACGCGCTCACCGAATTCCACGCATAGCCGCCCGAAGCGACTACGCAGTTCGCGCACTTTTCACCTAAATAGGTAGCGGCCGGGAAGGCCGACCTGTACTTTCGGCGTTGAGCCCTTCGCGGGCTTATTCAATCCTGGGAGGACACGTCTTCATGCTCGAGAACATCGCACGGTGGAGCTACCGAAAGCGGCGCTGGATGCTCCTTATCTGGGTTGTCGCGCTTGTGGTTTTCATCGCTCTCCAGTCGGTTGCCGGCGGCTCTTACTCGAACGACTTCACACTGCCGGGGGCCGAGTCTCAAAAAGCCCTCGATCTGTTGACATCGCGTTTCCCCCAACAGGCGGGCGACACCGCCCAGATCGTCTTCAAAGACACCGCCGGCATAAAGGACCCCCAGGTGCAAAGCGGTCTCGAGGACCTTTTCTCTCAGATATCTCAGCTGCGCTACGTCGTCCGGATCGACAGCCCTTACTCGGAAGAGGGCGCGAGCCAGGTGTCTCCGGATGGAACGATCGCGTTCGCCACGGTTCACTTCCAGAAGATCGAAAACGACGTTGTACCGGTCGAGATCATCAAGCAGATGATGCGCGAAACCCAGGCTATCCATCAGCCCGGCCTAACGGTTGTGCCGGGCGGGCCGCTTGTTCAATTCGCCGAATTCGAGAATCCGGGTGGAGCCGAAGGTGTCGGCTTGCTCGCTGCGATGATCATCTTGCTCGTCACGTTCGGCTCCGCGCTCGCGATGGGATTACCGATCCTTTCGGCATTGTTCGGGATCGGTATCGGGATCTCTCTCGTCCTGTTGTCGGCGAACTTCTTGAACGTTCCGAACTTCACGCCACAACTGGCTTCGATGATTGGCATCGGCGTGGGGATCGACTACGCCTTGTTCATCGTCACGCGCTATCGCCAGCATCTGCATCAAGGCATGGACCCGGAGCAAGCGGTTTTGGTCGCGATGACTACGTCGGGACGCGCGGTGGTGTTCGCAGGGATAACCGTCGTGATCTCGCTACTCGGCATCCTGTTGATGGGCTTCTCCTTCGTGCAGGGCGTCGCCGTTGGGGGGGCGGCGACGGTTGCAGTGACGATGCTCGCGTCCATCACTTTGCTTCCAGCAATGCTGGGCTTCGTCGGACGAAACATCGACAAGTGGCGACTGCCTCTCTTCCATCGCCGTGGAGGCGACGACGAGCACTCGATGTGGTTCCGGTGGAGCCGCGTGATCCAGCGACGGCCCGTGATCATGCTCTTGTCGTCGTTGGTGGTGATCGTCACTTTGTCGATCCCACTGTTTGCCATTCGGCTCGGATTCCCCGACGCGGGCACTGGAGACAAAACGCGGGCCAGCAAGCAGGCCTACGACTTATTGAGCGAGGGTTTCGGCCCCGGGTTCAACGGGCCCCTTTTGCTGGCCGCCGATGTCGATAGCCCGCAGGCGCTGGACACTCTGAAAACATTGTCCGAGCGACTCGGTTCCGTGCCGGGGGTGGCTGCGGTCACGCCTCCGTTCCCGAACAACGCCGGCAATGCCGCAATCATCACCGTCTTTCCGACGACGTCGCCGCAAGATGTGAAGACGTCCGACCTCGTGACCCATCTGAGAAAAGACGTGATTCCGCAGGTTCTCGGGAACTCGGGAACCAAAGTCTTCGTCGGGGGGCAGACGGCGGGCTCGATCGACTTTGCGAACGCGAACTCGTCGCGTCTCCCGATCCTTTTGGGAGTCGTCATCGCGCTGTCGTTCATCTTGCTGGTTGTCGTGTTCAGATCGATCGTCGTCCCGGCAAAAGCGGCGATCATGAACCTGCTGTCGATCGGAGCCGCGTACGGGGTCATCGTCGCCATCTTCCAATGGGGGTGGGGAAAGAACCTATTAGGCGTGCACGGCACCGGACCGATCGATGCGTGGGTTCCGAT
>JBHELU010000052.1:0-5270 GCA_046262955.1 Actinomycetota bacterium
AGGCTCGTCAAGGCCGCGATGCGTTGGGGGGCGTCAAGAACAGCGGCGTCGTTATCTCCCTCGGCCCGATCAGGCGACGTAGTGAGCAAGTGCTAGTACCGAACACATTGTGGTGTAACGGTTTGTGTGGCCAGTGGCTGACCTATGTGCTTGCTAACAGAAACGGACATTGGCGCATCACCGGCACGACCGGACCGGCAGCGATTTCATAACCCTTGGGTCGTCGCCCGGACCACCCGCTCGCGGGCGCAGCCGCTCGACCGCCCAGGTTTCGGATTGAGATCAACCCTGTCATTACCGTCTTCACGTTCGTGACCCTCCGTTTCACGCCAGTCCCACAGGAACAAGGTCACAAACGGCGAATTGCCAGGGGGAACAGGGGATTGACCGTGGCTCGAGCAAAGGACAGGTAGTTGAGCAAGATCTTGGCGGTCCCATTCGTCCTGACTGCATTCAGGGCTTTAGCGCCGGACAACTGGCTCACCCTCGGCGAGACGATCTAGGAGCAGCTCATGAACCCACTCAAATGGTCCTCTGTTGCGGCAGTTATAGCTCTTTCGCTCCTCATATCGAGCTCAGCTTTCGCGGCCCCCGTCAAACTGGCCGCAAACGTCACCTTCACTGGTGAAAAGAAGGGCGACAGTGCGGGTTATCAAGTTGCGTGGGGTGATCTGAATGGGGATGGCATCGACGATGCCATCATCGGTGCGGCCTTTAGTGGCGTCGGCGGCCAGGAATCGGGCGAGGTCTACGTGGTGTATGGGCCGGTGAAACACGACCTGAACCTGAAGGATGCCGACGCCCACCTCCACACCGCGGCAGCCGGGGACTACGTTGGCGAAGGCCCGATCGGCGTCGCAGATATAAACGGCGACGGCGCCGACGACCTGTTGATCGGCGCGCCGGGCTCGCTAGTGGCGGCTCAGCCGGGAAGCCCAGGCAAGGTTGGCGAGGTCTTCCTTGTGTACGGAGGTCATCGCCTCCGTGGTGACATGAATCTGAGTAAGACCGCCGACGCTCGCTTTACCGGGATCCAGATGGAGGAGTGGCTCGGCTTCGGAGTATCTAGCCTCGGTGATCTCGACGGGGATGGTTGTGAAGATGTGTTGATCGGGGCTCCGGCGACGGCGGGATTCACTGGGGCCGCGTATCTCTTCTACGGCGCTCCCAAGAAGCTTTCGGGCGACATCGGAGTCGGCAAAGCCGACGCCACTTTCGTCGGCACCCATCCGGACGAGCTCTTCGGATATCAAGCCGCCGGATCCGACCTGAATGCAGATGGGCACGGTGACGTCTTTATCAGCTCGCTTCCCATTGAAAATCCCTCAACCGTGAACATCTTCTACGGCAGCGGACGGATCTCAGGGGTCGTCCCCGAGGTGACTGCCGACGCGAACCTGATCGCCCCCGCATCGGACTATTTTGTTGGTTCCCAATTGACGACCGGGGACGTGACGGGTGATGGCAAGAGCGACTTGATGGCGGGCGTCGGCGTGAGCCAGAACGTTCTCGATACGCCGACGACCTACGTCATTGCGGGCGGGGAAACGGTCTCCGGGATCCAGTCACTTTCAACAGCGGCGACTACAACCATCACGGGCGCGGGAGACGCCGTCGCTACGGGTGACTTCAATGGTGATGGCTATGTCGATCTCGCGAGCTCCTCAGCAGCATCGTCGACGACGTTCGTCTTCCTCGGCCCTATCAAGGGCCAGTCAGTGGCCACCACGAGAGCCCGGTTCGTCTTCCGGGGACCCAAAAGTAGTCAGGCGGGCCACTCAGTTGCTATGGGTCAAGCGACCACGGATCACCGCGGAGATGTCGCGATCGGCGCTCCTGGTGGTGCGGGGCGAGTGTTCGTCGCCAAAGGACGCCCCTCGAAGTGACCTTCCTAAGGGCCGAAGCATGACTGCCGGAGGCATTCTTTCCTAAAAAGCGTATTTCGAACGGTCACGTCCCCTCGTAGGTTCGCACTTTGCGAGTTTTGGCGCAGTTTGAGGGGAGTTATGGCATGAGAGAGATGGCCGGACGTCGCGCATTAGTTGGATCGATCGCAGTAATGGCTCTCACGAGTTTTTCGCTGTTTGCAGGGATGGCTCCGGCATCTGCGGCTACGCCCTACTACCTGAACGCGACCAAGACCGCTCCGACCGCTCACTGCTACACGGGCTACGGCCCATCGAGCTACACCGATCTCCTCGCAACGGCTCCAACAAACTCTGCGACCTTTGCAGGATCTGCTCTGTTTGGCTGCACCCAGCCCTACCCGGCGGGAGCACACATAAGCGCAGGGAGCGGCTCGCTCGACATGTGGTTCACGAATCTTGCCAAAGCTTCCAAGAACGCAAAGCCGTGCGTCACACCATGGTTCCTTCAGCACAACGCCACGCCCACGAACGCGGGGACCAACATCACCGGCGCGAACGTGAACGGAAACCCTTCGTTCACGGTGCCTGCCGGAACTACTACACCCACTAAGGTCACCATCAACTTCAACGTGCCGGACACAACATTGAGCCTTAACGATCAGCTGATGCTCTGGGTCGATGTGAGAACTCAGTCCGGTCCGTGCAGCCAGATGACTCTTTATTACGGGTCGGCAGCGACACCATCCGACGTTTCTCTTCCGACGTTGGCCGGATAGCAATTACGCGGGGTCAGGCCCCCAGGTGGTAGGTCTGGCCCCGATCCATGTCGAGCCCGTTCGCGATCTGCCACAGAGCGGCGAGGGCTTTCAACGCGTTGCGTTGCTCGAACGGAGCGAGATCGTCCCGGTGGTCCGCCAGCACTTGTGCCAAGCGGTCATAACAGGACATCAGTTCCTCTTGGGCTGGGTTCAGTACTTCACCGATCGCGTTCTGCATCAGGCTTGCTTCCTCTCTCCGTGGCCGCCCACAATTTCTCGCTCGTCTAGAACACGTTTTGCTTTGAGCTCGAAGCGCGGAAGCGATCCATCGTTAACTATCTGTACGTCGAAACGCAGGCCCTCATGCGCCTCGGCAAGGGTCTTGCCCAGCTCGGCGCACAAACGGTCAGAGTCGATGCTCGCGTCAGGCACTTCCACCAACAGCTCGATCTCGTCACGGATGCCTTCCGCGGTGTACAGGTGGATCTGGAACTCATCGATCGCGTCGTACTCCCGCACGATCGCTTCCACGGCTCGCGGGTAGACGTTCGTTCCCCGCACTAGTTTCATGTCGTCGACCCTGCCTCTGATCCCACCTTCGTAGATGTCGAAAGTGCGACCACACACGCACGAGGAGCCGGGAACCTTCAGAACGAGATCTCGAGTTCGATAGCGGAGAACGGGGATGAATCCACGACCGAACGAAGTGACGACTCGCTCCCCCGGCTCGCCGTATGGAACGGCTTCTCCCGTTTCGGGATCGATCACTTCTTCTATGTAGTGGTCCTCGATTATGTGAGCGCCGCCCGGCTGATGCTCACATTCGAACATCATGATCGTGCCGAGCTCGGTCATACCGGCGGTATCGCCCGCCTTTGCACCCCATTGCTCTTCGATGAGTTTCTTCGTAGCGGGGATCGAACCAGCCGGCTCGCCCGAAAGGATCAGCCGCTCGACAGAGCCGTTCGCAAGATCGATCCCCATGCTGCGCGCTTCCTGAGCCATCCGCAACGCGTATGTCGGCGTCGAGCACACAACCGTTGCCTGCATGTCCACGATCTGGTTCACGCGTGCCTCGGTCATCATGTTGCCTCCGGGCAGCACCAAACATCCGATCTTTTCGCACGCGTAGTGCGCTCCCCAGAAACCGACGAAGGTTCCGTAGCTGAATGCGAAGAAGACGCGGTCGGTGGGCCGCACGCCGAAACCCCAGAATCCGTAGCACCACATCTCCGCGATCCACTCCCAGTCCTTCATGGAGTCGAGCACTCTGATGGGCGTCTTCCCGGTAGTGCCCGACGTCAGGTGATAGCGGATCGCAGCTTCCTCGGGAGCGGCAAGGATCGGTCCGTACGGCGGATGATCGAGCTGGCCTTGCATCCACTCGTCGCGAGTCATGAACGGGATTCGTTTTAGGTCATCTAGAGACTCGATCGAATCCACAGTGACGCCAGCGTCGTTCAACCGCTTCGCGTGGTACGGCACCTGAGACGTCGTCCACTCGACCAGATTGCGCAGCTTCCTTGTCTGCAATGCCTCGAGCTCGTCACGCGGCATCGTCTCGTGACGCGGGTTCCAGTAAGGCGACTCCGTTGCCACCCATCCCCCTTCGTTTGCGCAGCCTAAAGACCCAAACTAATAACGAGTACGGTCGCGGGCAATGGGTCACGGCGACTTTCCGCGCTGGCTCCCGGCCGACGCGCTCTCCCTGCTGGAGGAAACGAGGCATCTGGCCGAGGAACAACTCGCGCCGCTCGCCGCGGCCAGGACGCCCGGCAAGGTGAATCGGCCCTTGATAGCGGCCTTGGGTAAGCGCGGCGTCCTGGCCCGCATCTTCCCGACCGACGGAGCGGCAGCTTCAGCCGTCACGATCTGCTTATTGAGAGAGGGCCTGGCCGGCGGCTCCACCGAAGCCGAAACCGCTTTCGCCCTGCAGGGCCTCGGCAGCTATCCGCTCGTTCAGTCTGGGTCCACCGAGCTGCAGAACCGATGGATCCCCAAGGTGGCCAGCGGCGAGGTCGTTGCCGCCTTTGCACTGACCGAGCCCGATGCGGGTACCGATGCCGCGGCGCTCAATCTCAAGGCCGAGAAAGTAGACGGCGGCTACCGGCTCACCGGCATCAAGAAGTGGATCTCTAACGCCCCCGACGCCGATTTCTATTCGCTGTTCGCTCGAACCTCGGATAACGGAGCGCGCGGTGTTACGGCCTTCGTCGTGCCGGGGGACGCTGAAGGCTTGACGGGCGAGCATCTCGACCTTCTCGCTCCCCATGCGATCGGAACCCTCGAGCTGGACGGTGTCTTCATCCCCGACGACCACGTGCTGGGCGAGGTCGACGGCGGCTTCTCGGTCGCGATGCGGACTCTCGATCTATTCCGGCCGAGCGTTGGTGCGTTCGCGGTTGGGATGGCCCAAGCTGCACTCGATTCGGCAACCGCACATGCGGGCGAACGTCTGTCGATGGGCAGGCCGTTGCGTGACTTCCAGGCAGTAAGCCATCAACTCGCCGAAGCAGCGGCTCGGACGAAAGCAGCGCGTCTCTTGGTGTACGACGCGGCCGCCACCTACGACGCCGGTGAGCGAGTAACGAAAGCAGCTGCGATCGCGAAGCTTTACGCGACCGAGGCAGCGCAGTGGGTCATC
>JBHELU010000053.1:0-4024 GCA_046262955.1 Actinomycetota bacterium
GCAATGGAGTCGCATCGCGGGGGCCGGTGACCAGAGCCGAGATCTTCACGAGGCCAAGGGAGATGCGCTGCATCTCGTACCGCATCGCACCGGCCTCGGGTCGCTGGAACAGCGGCTCGAACTGAAGCGAACGGTCGATGCTCCCCCGCACGTTCAACCGGGCGTCGGCGAAAGCCTCGATCCCCGAGATATGCCCTTCCTCGATGGCCTGCCAGGTGTCGAGGTCACAACGGATCTCGACGTCGGGATGTCCTTGGATCCGATCCACCCGGACATCGGCTCCCTTCACGACGACGTCGCGCGCGGTTCGACCGACGGAGATGCGATAGCGACCTGCTGCCTCTTTGGGCGCCGGACCACGGAAACGATCCGGTAAAGATTCGATCAGCCTAGCGGCGATGCTGTGGCCCATCCGACTCCGAATATAAGACGGTTAGAGAGCGGTGCCGCGCATCTATACCCAGGAAATTAGGACTTAGCCAAACAGGCTTTCCGCGATAACGCGACGCTGGGCGGCGCCCGAACCCCCGAACAAGGAGATCCACTCGGCCCTCTTGTAGTAACGATGCAGCGGGTGCTCCCACGTGAAGCCCATACCCCCGTGAACCTGGATCGCGTTCTCACAGGCAAGAACCGCTGCTTCGCTCGCCGCGCTCTTCGCGGCCGCCACCGCGGTCACGGCTTGATCGTCAGATTCGGCAACGCACCACGCGGCCCAGTAAGCAAGCGAACGAGCGAGCTCCGTTGCCACGTAGGTGTTGGAGACCGCATGAGAAACGGCTTCGTAGCTTCCGATCTTTTTGCCGAACTGCTCGCGAGAGCCGGCGTGCTCGATCGCCATCTCCAAAGCGCGCTGCGAGATCCCCACCGCCTCGAGAGCAACCGAGGCCGCCGAGCGCAGCGTGATCTGTTTCCACAGCTCCTGGGCATCGGGCCCCGTTGCGAGGGCCTCTGCTGTAGCTCCCTCGAACTGCACGCGACCCAGCCTCCGGGTCCGATCGACGGTTTGGAGCACCTCGACTTTGGTCCCGTCGCCGGCTCTGACGGCGAAAAGCCCCGGCCCATCCGCCCCGGCAGCCGTCACGACGAAGACCTGAGCCGCGTGAGCATCGGGGACGAGCTCCTTTATCCCGGTGATCGACCACCCGCCGGCGCTCGAAGCTGCCGACGTCTCGATGCCGTCCCAACCGTCGGGACTGGAAGCCTCCGTCCAGGCTCCGGTTGCGCTGAGCTCGCCCGATGCGATTCCGGTAGCTAGCTCGTCCGATCTAGCCAGCGCGGGCAAGCAGAAGCCGACCGTTGCCATGTACGGGCCGGGATAGAGAGCGCGGCCCATCTCCTCGAGGATCACCGACTCCTCGAGGTAACCCATCTCCGAACCGCCTTGAGACTCGGCCAGTGACAACCCGGTCCACCCGAGCTCGGCGATCTCGCGCCACGACTTCTCGTCCCAACCGTCGTCGGACTCCGCGAGCTCGATCACGCGGTCGATCGGGAATCGATCGGCCAGGTAAGAACGCGTCTGGTCGCGCAACATCTCCTGCTCGGATGTGAACGCGAAATCCATCAGCTCATCACCTAACGACTCCGAGGTAAGCCAAGGACCCGTTCCGCGATGATGTTGCGCAAGATCTCGGAGGTCCCTGCTTCGATCGTGTTGCCGCGACTGCGCAGCTGTTGGTACTGCCAGAACCCGTTCCATCCTGCGTCGTCGCCGTCCAATCGCGCAGTAGATCCCTCGACCTCCAACGCGAGCTTGGTCAACCTCTGGTTCGTCTCGGACCAATGCAGCTTGGCAACCGAACCCTCTGGGCCCGGGACGCCCGTTTGCATCAGCTTGGTCAGAGCGCGGTAGTTGGTAAAGCGGAGTGCTTGTAGGTCGATCCAATGCTGCGCGATCCGATCGCGGATCACGGGATCGGTCGCCGGTCCTTGTCCGTTGGATCGCTCCTTGGCGAGCTGCACGAGCTTGCGGAACAACACCTCGAGCCGCGCCGTCAATGCGAACCCGAGCGTTCCGCGTTCGTGCAACAGCGTCGTCATCGCGACGCGCCATCCATCATTCACCTCACCCAAGACGCTTTCTTTGGGTACACGCACATCCGAGAAGAAGATCTCGTTGAATTCAGGATCGCCGGTGATCTGGCGTAACGGCCGCACCTCGACACCGGGCGAGTGCATGTCGACCAACAGATATGTGATGCCCTTGTGCTTGGCGGCCGAGGGATCTGTGCGCACCAGCAAGATGCAGAAGTCGGCGATGTGCGCGAACGACGACCACACCTTTTGGCCGTTCACCACGAAGCTGTCGCCGTCGTCTACCGCTTTTGTCTTGAGCGAAGCCAGGTCCGAGCCCGATCCCGGTTCAGAGAACCCCTGGCACCAAACCTCTTCCCCGGACAGGATCTTGTGGAGATGGTTCTTCTGATCGTCGGTGCCATGGGCGATGATCGTGGGGCCGGCCATCCCAAGGCCGATCACGCCGATGTGGTCGGGAGCCTCGGCTCGAGCGGTTTCCTCCAAGAAGATGGCCTGGAAGCTGTACGGCGCTCCGGCCCCCCCGAAGTCCTTGGGCCACGTGAGCCCGGCATATCCGGCTTCGAAGAGCTTGCGGCTCCACTCGCGTGAGACGCCCTCGTCCATCCGCCCGGCCACCGGATCGCGTTCGGCCCAGCCCTCGGGAAGGTTCTTTTCGAGCCACGAGCGCAGCTCGGATCTAAAGGACGCCTCTTCGGGGGTGTCTCGGAAATCCACGAACGGATAGTAGTCGGCCAGGGAAGCGAGCGACGGGCAACGCACACGGAGCGGACCATCTGCCAGTAAGCAGGCCGGAAAGACCCCGAGCGCAGCGAGGCGCGGGCCTCGCTTAGCAGGAGCGAAGCGTGTCCGCGAGGGTGCGTTGGCTCGGCGCGAGCGACCCTGAGGCGAGACGGGTATCGGTCGGTCACGTACTAAGAGGAAGGGTCAGCCACTTCGTCCTGTTCACGGATAGACTGCTGCGACGTTGTGCCGGGGCCCCAACGACGTGGGCTCGGCTCTCATTAATCGCTCGGGTGGGGGGAAATGCTCGAGACCGAGATCAGCATCAAAGGGCTGACAAAGTCCTTCGGACCGCAAACGGTCCTGGAGGACATCACATGCGATATCCCACAAGGGAAGATCACGCTGATGCTCGGCCCTTCGGGGACGGGTAAGTCGGTCTTCCTCAAACATCTCGTCGGGCTGCGCAAGCCGGACCGGGGCGAGATCTGGATCTCCGGCAAGAACGTGCCGTCCCTGAACGAGAAAGAGCTCTACGAGGTCCGCCGCAAGTTCGGCGTGCTGTTCCAAGACGGCGCCCTGTTCGGATCCATGAATATCTACGACAACGTCGCTTTCCCTCTTCGCGAGCACACGAAGAAGAAGGAAAGCGAGATCAATGACATCGTCACCGAGAAGCTGAAGATGGTCGGGCTCACGGGCGCCGAGAAGAAGCTCCCGGGTGAGATCTCGGGTGGCATGAAGAAGCGTGCCGGTCTTGCCCGAGCGCTGGTGCTCGATCCTCAGATCGTCCTGTTCGACGAGCCGGACTCGGGCCTCGACCCCGTGCGGACGGCTTTCCTGAACGAGCTGACGATGGACCTCAACAAGCAGCTCGGCGCAACCTTCATCGTCGTGACCCACGACATCGCGACGGCAAAGAAGGTTGCCGACTTCATCGGCATGCTCTACCGCCGCAACCTCGTGCGGTTCGGTCCCGCTCGCGAGATGTTCGAGTCCGACATCCCCGTCGTGCGCCAGTTCCTTGCCGGCGACACAGAGGGGCCCATCGGCATGTCTGAAGAGAAAGACCAGGTCAAGTCCGACGGGACGCAACCGCAAAGCACGTCCGGGATGTCGGCAGAAGAGACCGAAGAGCTCGAGCGAGCTGCAGGCGCTCCGGGCGACGATGACTCAACGCCTAGAAGGAAGAAGGCCACAGCCTAAGAGATGAAAGGTCTTCGAAACCTCCTGACGGAGACCGGCAACATGTTTGCCATAACTC